>JAIRTF010000180.1 GCA_031255075.1 Bifidobacteriaceae bacterium
GATGTACAGGTAGATATCGCGGTCTGGTTCCTCAGCCGCCAGGAGCATCATCTGGGCGCAGATGGCGTTGGCGTTTTCATCTTTGACCTCGCTGCCCAACCAGATGATCCGTTCACGCAACAACCGGTTGAAGATCGAGTCGCTCAGACCCATCCCCTGGCCGTCTGCCGCCGCCAACCTTGGCTCGGTTCCGCTCATATTGTCTCCCAGGTGCTTGTCGCTATAGGTACCCACCAAGACCCTAACGTCTAGGTGTTGGCGGCGCCCACAGGGCGCCCCCGATTTCACTACCAGCCCAATTCGTGAACCTGGCACGGCCCACGCCGGAGCCGGTGGCGTCAGTCTTTGGGGTCCTCATCAGAGGCTTCAGCCAAGGCCCCCAGGTCAATGGCGAGTTCTTCCGAGAGGGCCTCATCAGCCAGGTCTTCGATCAGGTCGTCATCGGTTTCAGAAGTGACCGGCGGCAGTTCTTCTTCGGCAAACTCTGGCAAGCTGGCGGCCAGGTCCACCTCGTTGCCGTTGGTGTCTTCGGCTTTGATCTGGCGCAATGCCTCCACCGAGGCTTTGTTGCGAGCAAACTGGCGCACAAAGTGGGGCAGTTCGCCGGACCGCTGGGTCACGTCGATGAACGTTTCTAGGTCCACGCCCACGTCCGCCGCCATTTGGGCCAGGTAGCCGCCCAGCTCCCGGTTGGTCACTTGAACCCCCAGGTGGCGGGCGATGGCGTCCCACACCAGTTCCTGTTTGATGTCCGCGGCGACTTCTTCTTTGGCCTTGTCGAGTTGTTCCTCGGTTGGCTCCGCCACGCCTTGGTGTTCCAGGTGATGTTCGGCGTTGGCAGCCACCACTCCGGGTGGGGCGGGTACGGCCAGGGTTTCGATCAGATGCTCGGTCAGCTTGTTGCGGGCCTCGGTCAACTGACCGGTTTGCTTGCTCTTCAGACCCAGTTCACGCAAGCTTTCGCGGAGTTCGTCAATGGTGTCGAATTCGCTGGCTAGCTGGGCGAATTCGTCATCCGCCGCTGGCAGTTCGCGTTCTTTGACGGCCTCCAGGGTGACGGTGATGAGGGCCTTTTCGCCAGCCCGCGAACCGCCGGTCAACGGCGCTTCGAAGGTGGTGGTCTCACCGGCGGACAGCCCGTCCAGGGCTTCATCCAGGCCGTCCAACATGTTGCCGCCACCCAGTTGGTAGGAAACCGAAGAAACGGAGTCCACTTCTTGGCCGTCAATCTGGGCGGTCAGGTCCAAGGTGGCGAAGTCGCCATCCTTGGCTGGGCGGTCCACTGGCACCAGGGTGGCGAAGCGGGCCCGCAGCCCGTCCATGGCTTGGTCCAGTTCAGCTTCGGTCAGCTCCACTGGGGCCACCTCAACCTTGATTTTGGTCAGGTCTGGGATGTCAATTTTGGGACGGGTCTCCACCACGGCGGTAAACGCCAGCGAAAGCTCCGGTGAGGCCGGGTCGATTTCCTTGGTGAACTCCACCTCCGGTGGGCCCATCGGCTCGACCTGGTGTTCAGTCAGCGCCTCGCGGTACCAGTTGTCCAGTTCCTGTTCAACGGCCTGTTGGATGACAGCCCCCCGGCCGATCCGCTGGTCAATGATCCGGCTGGGCACCTTGCCGGGCCTGAATCCAGGCACCCGGACGTGGGTTGAGATCTCTTTGTAGGCCAGCTCAACCGGGGTTTTCAGATCCTCCGGGGCTACATCGATAGTCAATTTGACGGTTGTCGGGTCAATCACCTCGACGGCGCTCTTCACGTCTGTTCTTCTCCTGGATTGGTGTGGATAGGCAGCCAAGTCTATCTGTCCAGGAGCAGCGCCGGGGACCGATGCCCACCGGCGCGGCCTGCTCGCCAAACGGTCCGGATTCGTGGGGGCGTCCCGGAACGCTGAAGGAATGACGGCAGGCCACCGCCCGCGCATATCAACACGGCACTCGTCCTACCTATTCCGGTGTTTGGTCCCGCTTGGGCCCGCCATTCGGCGGCGCAGGGCCGGGCGGTCAGCGAACTACGGGCGAATCTGGGGCGCTGACATCAATCTGGGTCACGCCGGGCTGGTTCAGCAGCACGTTCACCGCCGCTGCTTTGAGGGCTGGTTCAGACGAATCTCCCCAGATCACTTCGGTTCCTCTGGTCAGTTTGAAGGCCACGGTGTCTTCAGTCTTGGCACCGATTGATACGACCTGTTGGGCCAGTTCGGCCGGCAGCGAACCGGCCACGGTCAGCACCGCGGCCACGATCCGCCGGTTGCCCTCAGTCAGTGGCACGTCAATCACCGGCAGGCCGTCAGGGGGGTCTTCAACCCAGGCGACCTCTTCCGCGGAGGCGTCCAACAGCACATACAGGTCTCCGTCCAGCACGGCGGCGGCTGGCACTCTGGGGACCAGGGTGACGGTCAGCCCGGTGGGCCAATCGCGTTTGACCTCGGCAGATTCGACGGCCGGCATTGCCTCCAGGGCGGCTTCCAGGCGTTTGGTGGACAGCCGTGCCAACGGCACGCCCACATCCTTGGACAGGACTTCGGAGACGGCGTTCCGGTCTACCCAGCCGCCCAGGCCGCGGACTTCGATATCCCCCGCCCGCACTGCGAATACTGGCGTGAAGTAGATCAGCGCCGCTATGCCGGCCACCACCGCGACGGGCACAATCCAGCGCAGGGCCCTTCCCACGGC
>JAIRTF010000182.1 GCA_031255075.1 Bifidobacteriaceae bacterium
TAGGTGTACCAAGCCCCGGACTTGCGAACCAAGCCCTGATCCACACCCAGGTCAATCAGGCCACCCTCACGGGAAATGCCCTGGCCGTAGAGAATGTCAAACTCAGCCTGTTTGAACGGCGCCGCCACCTTGTTCTTGACCACCTTGACACGGGTCCGGTTACCGACCGGTTCAGTCCCCTCCTTGAGGGTCTCAATCCGCCGCACATCCAACCGAACCGAAGCGTAGAACTTCAGCGCCTTGCCGCCGGTGGTGGTCTCCGGTGAACCGAAGAACACGCCAACCTTTTCCCGCAACTGGTTGATGAACACAGCCGTGGTGCCAGAGACCGCCAAAGCGCCGGTCATTTTGCGCATCGCTTGGGACATCAGCCGGGCTTGGAGACCCACATGGGAATCCCCCATCTCGCCTTCAATCTCCGCCCGGGGCACCAGGGCAGCCACCGAGTCAATCACCACGATGTCCAAAGCCCCAGAGCGCACCAGCATGTCAGCGATCTCCAAGGCCTGCTCACCGGTGTCCGGCTGGGAAACCAGCAGATCATCAGTGTTGACACCAAGTCTGCGGGCATAGTCCGGGTCCAGGGCATGTTCCGCATCGATGAACGCCGCCACACCGCCGCCCTTCTGGGCGTTGGCCACCGCATGCAACGCGACCGTGGTCTTGCCGGACGCCTCCGGGCCGTAGATCTCAACGATCCGGCCGCGTGGCAGTCCGCCAATCCCTAGCGCCACGTCCAACGCGATTGAGCCAGTCGGGATCACCTCTACAGCAGCGTGGGTTTGGTCACCCAGCCGCATGATTGATCCCTTGCCATATTGGCGGTCTATCTGCGCCAACGCGCTGGCCAGAGCGCTGGCCTTGTCCATCTGCGCCATCTGTTGCTCCTTACTTCGGCTGAGCCCGCGTCTGCGGGACCTATTCAGGCTAGCCCCGACCTCTGTCACCGTAAGGCGCAACTCGCTTGCCCTGGGGAAAACCGCCAGGCGGAGGCTGTCAGATGGAGCCGTCGGAGCGCCGTGCCTGGGTCCGCACCATGACCTCCAACAGGTAGGCCTGGTCAGCCGATTCAGCCTGGTGGATGCCATCTTGGGCCAAGTCTTGCGCCACAATCGCGCCAACAGCGTGGGCGGCGGCGCTAACCGCCAAGGTTCCGGCTTCATAAATCTGGTCGCGCACATCAAACGCCGTGCGGCTGGCAAGCGCTACGCGGGCAGTCATCCGCGCCACCCAGTCCATTTCGAAGCCGCAGGCCGGATGGGCCGCCAAGGCCAGTAGCGATTGAGCTGAAGCCAGTGCGGCTTCCAGGGAATCAACGCGCCGGCGCAGAGCCGTGCAGGCCTTCTCTGCCGCCATCGATTCGGCGTCGGCTGCGGCGGCTGCGGCTGTCAAAACCCGGTCGAAGACATTTCTGGCTTCCTCTAACCGGCCTTGATCGGCCAAATCGCCAATGTTTATGGCTACTTGATCGGCATGCTCTCCCCAAGCCTGGGCGCGCCCGGCCGATAACTGAACTGCTTCTAACAAACTGCTTGCTTCGCCCGCACCTAGCTCAGCTGCGGGTGGTGCATAGCACGCGAGTAAGGCCTCTTGAGCCCGCGCGAGCCGCCAATCGATGGATTGTTCAAGGCGGTCGCGCAACTCGTTGTGTGGTGAGTCGTCCAACTCCTCCGGGGTCATATGGTTTTTCTCCTCTAGTGGTTTCAGCTTGTGGCTTACGTAGAGGCCAACTCGCGTCTTTGGCGGATTATTCCCGCGGCCGAATGTTTTCTTGAAGACTTTTTCTGGCGGCCTGTTCTGGGAGCGCAGCCCCACCCGGCGCCCAGCCCAGTGGAGCCTTCTGTCACGGCCTATGGGAGCCGCGGCGCGGCATCGAGCACCGAGGCAGGTAAGATGCATTAGCCCGCTCCGCTGGACGGGCGCGCGGGCGTAGCTCAATGGTAGAGTCCTAGCCTTCCAAGCTAGCTACGCGGGTTCGATTCCCGTCGCCCGCTCTGGCGCACGATGCCGCTCGGGCCGTAACCAAAGCCCGCGGCGTTCGCTTGGGCCATCCACGGGATGTGGCGCAGTTTGGTAGCGCACCTGCTTTGGGAGCAGGGGGCCCCGGGTTCAAATCCCGGCATCCCGACAGATTCGACGGTGAAGTCCCTGGTCAGGGCGGCTGCCCCCTAGCGAAGGAGGTGCCGGGATTTGAGCAAGTCATCAAATAGTCATCACTATGGGTCCATGAAGGGGTGCCCCTGACGGGGCTCCTCCGGCCGGTGGCAGGGGTTTGCGGTCAACTGAGGGTACCGCGCGGCAACACCCCGATGCGCCCAGTGGGCTCACCCCGCCTACATAGCGTGGGTACGCTGGGTTCATGACAACGCTCAACGTGAAAATGCGGGACTCAGACAAGGCCATCATCCAAGAGGCCGCCCGCAACGCGGGCATTACCGCGTCCGCGCTGATGGTCAACGCCTCGCTGCAAGCCATCCGCCAAGGCTCGCTCACCGTGGAACTCGGCGTGGCGCCATCGGCCGCGCTGCGGAATGCGCTGGACTCACCCCGCAGCAGTGACGCATCCTTCGACACTGGAACGCCCGAGGAAGCGGCTGCCATGGGTGACTACCTGAACCGGCTCGTCAATGCGGATTGACTACGCCAAAGCGGTCGAGGAGGCGCTGGCCAAGCTCCGCCCTGCCCAACGCCGGCCCGACTGGCTGACCCCAATCTGGCAACGCCTTGGCGCGCGGTGGAAGGAGCTTAGAACCCCCCCAGTTCCGCCTGCGGGAGTTGGCCTGCATTACATGTGATCTTGGTCACAGCTTTCGCGCTGGGCCTACTTTCACGCTGGTCTGCCAAATGCCTCGGCGCGGCTGTGACCAGGCAATATGTGGCTCATTTGGCCTCCGGTGCGCCCGCCGATGGCTCTTCTGCTGGCCGGCCTGCTGGCCGGCGACACCCGGCCGCCGCCGCATACTTGATAGCACGGCGTACACCCCAAGCGGTCATCGCTGCATAGGTAATTCAAACGCTAAGGAGTCTCGAGACCCAGAAGGCGGGCGCAGTCGCTCGCGGGAATCATGTTGGACGCGCGTCGATTCATCGGGCCGGTGATGACGCCGCCCCAACTCTGGGCGCGTCACCACATGGCAGGAGAGTCTTAGGAGCATTGGTTGAGGGTTTGACTTAGATGTATATGAAGCGCAATGTCGCTGTGGCGACGCTCATGTTTGGGTTGGCGGCTGTCATGACTGGCTTGGTTTGCGAGCTGGCCGACAGGCAGTTTCCCTTGTGGTTGGGGGCCTCGCGAGGCGTTAGCCTCGACTTTGAGCACGCTTCCGTCGATGGGCCCCAAGCCCTGAACGAGCTCGCGGCGGCTAGTCGGGACTTCGACCTTGGCTTGGTGCGCGTGGCACCTGAGCTCGATGGCGACAAGCCGGGCGACGTGCTGGTGGCGCTCGAAGAACCTACCCAGCTGCCGCCGACGATACCTAGGTTCGGACGCCAGTCCGAGGCGCGTTCTGCGGACACATCCTATTTGGAGGATTCCCCGCCAGACGGCCGCTACCTAATCCTGGGCTCTGGGGCGGACGTTGGTGGGTTCACCGACTGGCTGGAGGATCGCGGCATCGCCCAAACGTGGTCGGAACTGTCACCGATGAACACCGTGCGAACCGTCGTTACCCAGCCGGCGTTCCGGGCGGCCTTGACCGCCATCGCGCTCCTCATGGTGGTCGCTTCGTTGGGCTGGTACTGCTCGCGTGCGCGAGGCCGCGCGCTGCGTGTGCTGGGCGGCGCGCCCGCGCTGCGCGTCCACTTTGAGGACGTCTCACTCCTGGCATGGGCCACCGCTGGGGGCGGCGTGGTGGCTGTGGTGATGGCCGCCGGCGTGGTGACGCTCACCCAAGGTCCGGGGTTCGTGCTGCCTTACCTGCGCATCCTGGCGCCTTTGGCGGCGTTGCTCCTGCTCGCAGCCCTTGTGGTGGCATGCGCGGCATCGCTCATTGCGCGCCCTCGTCCGGATCTGGTGGGCCGCCGCATACCAGCCACCCTGCCCCTTGGCAGGCCTGCCGCCGTGGTAATGGTGGCCGCGCTGGCAGTGACACTATTCTCGGTGGCGCCCAGTTGGTCGACCTTACAGGCGCAGCGCGACACAGCCCGCACCCTCGGCCAATGGGAACTGCTGTCCGAGCAGACCGCGCTCGTGTTCGGGCCCAACGTATCCGAGACCGACTTCGACGATATGAAGCCATCCATCAGGGCTCTGACGCTAGACGCGCAACTCGACGGAGTGGCGGCGCTGTCGATGCTGCAGTCGGCAGAGTATCTCGACAGAAACGAAATCAACCACGACGGCTTCGACGGGGTCGCCGTCGTCAACCCTTTGTGGCTCGGAATGATCGGGCTGGACCCAGCGGATCCTGACAGCGGCTTGCGGGTCGTTGACCGCGCGGAGATGCCTGGTCCACTGTCTGATTCGTTGGCCGCTGACTTGGAAGTGTGGATGGACCAGGCCCCGGCTGGCGCGGGCCTCCCCGAAGGCATGCGTCTGCTGGCCCCCACCGGCGACCAGGCGTTGCCGATGATCGAGATGGGATCAGGCGGCACGGTCGCGTTTGTGTCCCATCCTCTGCTGGTCGTTGTCGAGGATCTCGACGTGTTCACCTCGGGCTTCTTGATCTCGACCGCTTCGAGCGCCAACTTGACTGTGGTGGGGCTTGAGCGGACGCGCGAGCTGATCAGGGCGGCGGGGATCAGCGGCATCGTCCGGCCCGAACGATTGGCGGAAGGAGGCGTCATGGCGGCGCGCTACAGCGCTGCGTTCGCATGGGTGCAAGGCGCAGCCTTGGTGGCCCTTATTGCCGGCCTCGTTGCGGCGCAGATCGTCAACGCCCGCGTGGTGGCCACCCGCAACGCGCGCCGCGACTACCCGATGAGGCTCGACGGCGCGTCATGGTTACGTATCCGAGCCCGGCGCCTCGCAGCGGAAACCACCGTCTGCGGCCTGGTGGCGCTGGCCGCCGCCGCGGTCGCGTTCCGCCGGGATCAGCCGGGCTTTCTCATCGTCCTGGCGGTGGCAGCCGCCGCAGCGCTGGCCGGCGCCGCGGCGCATCTAGCCGCTTCCGAAAATGCCTTCAAAGCGGTCAGCCGCCGCGAACTCTAGATACGAGGAGGACACGCAAATGCGCGTCGACTGCAATGACTTGTCCGTCACAATCGACGGCCGAACGATCTTCGGGGGCGTCACTGTCTCCTGCCCGCCCGGCACGCTGACGGCGCTCGCGGGACCGAGCGGCAGCGGGAAGACCACCCTTCTGCAGACGTTGGGGCTGCTCGTCCATCCCGGCGCCGGCGATTTGCTCATCGAAGGCGTGCGAGCCAACGATTGGACCAGTCGTAGGCGCCGCGGGTTCTGGCGTCAGCACGCAGGGTTCCTCCTCCAAGACAGCGGGATCATTGAAGACGAATCTGTGGAGTTCAACGTCACTTTGTCGGTCGGGCTTATGGGCCGACGCGCGGGCGGCAACCTAGGAAAGGCCCAAGCGGCCCTGCGCTCTGTCGGGATCGGGGAGCGCCAGCGCGAGTTGGCCTCCCACCTCAGCGGAGGAGAGAAGCAGCGGCTCGGAGTCGCCCGCGCCATCTATAAGAACGCCGCAGTCTTGTTCGCGGACGAGCCCACCGCCTCCCTCGACCCTGCCAACCAAGGCAATGTCATTGAGCTGTTGCGCGGTCGCGCCGAGGCGGGCGGCACAGTCATCGTGGCGACCCACGACATAGACCTCATCAGCACTGCAGACGCGGTCGTCACCCTCCCCGCCAGATAGGCGATCCGCCCGGACCCCGCAGTCCTCTCCCCCACCGCCAGGGCGACACCAGCACACCGGGACGGCAGCGAGTTCGAACTGCTAGCGGGCGTATTGGCGACCCCTGCCTGGCTTGTTCCACCAAATGGGACGAACCTTGCCTGGGCGGCGGCGCCGCAGACGAAGGCGGAATGGGCGGGTAGCGCGAAGGGATGCCGGGGTGCTCCGGGTAGGACCTCAATTGCGGAAATGCGTAGTTCCGCATGTCATGAGAACTGTGACTCATGTTGTGCCAGTGCGTGGCGAGACAACCCGACTTACCGTTGACCTGCCAGATGGCGACTACCAGATGCTCCAGCTGGTGGCAGCATCTTCTGGAAAGGGCGTAACCATCTCATCGCTAGTGCGCCAGATGGTTCATGACTACCTCGAAAAGGCGCAAGATGAGGCCGACCTCGCGCTCGTGGCAGAGCGACGCCAAGACCTTAGACCGCTGATACCCGGAGCCCAAGCCCGTGCTCGGTTCGCCGCCGCCCGCCGGGCGAAGGTATGACTGATCACCGCGCTTTCAGGCGTGAAGTTGGCCACCCTAATGGAGCCAAAGGGGAAGCTGACAGCGGATGACTGGAGTTGACTTCGGGTAGACGGACCTGCCTATTATGGCGGCACCTCCCCCTGAACCTACCGTTCAGCGGTTGAGAGGTGCGCATGGCCAGCAGGCGAGCGGTCCGCATTGGATTGGCGGTGCTGTTGACGCTAGAGATCGCACTGCTGGCAAGCGGGCGGCTGGCTCCGCGGGCCGGTCTGGCGGCGATTATCGCCACTGAGGCTACAGCTGTGGGGATGATTGCACTGATCATGATCCCAGCGGTGCGAGAGATAGTTCGGTTGACCAGGTCCGGCGAGCGTCTGACCGAAGCAACAAGGAAGTCACTAGCCGGACGCATGCCAAAGCCGCTGGTAAGGCTGGCAACCAGCGAACTGGGGATTTGGGCAGCGCTGATTCGTGTTCTCCGTCGGTCACCCGCGGTCCCGGCAGAGAGCACGCGGCTTGCCTATGCGACGGACCTCAAACCGGTCGTGGCGGTCTGCTTCGTCTTGGGCCTGGTTGAGATCGCGGTGACAGCCTTCGTGGTGCCTTGGATAATGCTGCGGATCGTTCTGCTGGTGGCTGGGGCATACGCGCTGGTCTGGGTTGCGGGATTCCTGGCCGCCGCC
Source organism: Bifidobacteriaceae bacterium (assembly GCA_031255075.1). Taxonomy (GTDB): domain Bacteria; phylum Actinomycetota; class Actinomycetes; order Actinomycetales; family WQXJ01; genus JAIRTF01. The sequence continues at coordinate 7,008 of JAIRTF010000182.1, forward strand.
ACGGTATATCCGCACTACGTTGCGCCCGGGGTTCTGATCTTGCGGTTTGCGCACCTCCACCAGGTGACAGTGCCATTGAGCGCCATCGGCACGGTCCGAATTGGGCTGAAGGCCGCGCCGTCCCGGCAGACGCTGTCGGTCGAAAACCAGATCCTGACATTGGCCGTCATGGGTTCGACCAACGTACAAGTCGATCTGGCCGCGCCTGGAATCGAGGTCGCCGGCGCGCCAGTCAGCACCATACGGTTCGCCTGTGACGATCCAGCCACAGCAGCGGCCGCGCTTAGTGCGGTCGCGGAGCGCGGTGACCCTAAGAGCCGCAGCGGAGACTTAGGCGCGTCAAAGTGACAAGTTAATGGCGGCGGCCCACAAAACTGTCAGTCGGTCGGGGGATCGGCTTGGGTGGTCGGCTTGGGTGGCGGGCTTGGGTGGCGGGCTTGGGTGGCCGGCCTGGGTGGTCGGCTTGGGTGGCTGGCTTGGGGGGCTGGGTTCGATTCGCGCTGGGTGGGCGTATTGGAACGCTCGGGGCTGGGCCATACCGGCCTTAGGGGTTGGGTCTTACGGGGGCCTGTGGTGGGGCCGGGCGGCCGATAGTGTGGGAGGCAAATCCGAATCGCGCTGGGGGCTCCCATGCGCAGACCGCCCCCCACAAAGGAGTAGGGACAATGCCTGAAGATTTTGGTGCCTTTGACCGAGAGTTCACCTTCAACAGCTTTGACGGGACCGAGTTGTTCGCTCGAGTGACCACGCCGACCAAACCCCGAGCACTGGTCTTGATAGTGCACGGGCTGTGCGAACACCAGGGCCGCTACGACTATCTGGCCGCCCGCCTGGTGGCGCAGCAGTACGGGGTGTTCCGGTTTGACCACCGCGGCCACGGACGGTCCGCCGGGGAGCGCATCTACTACAACGACTTCAATGAGATTGTCGATGACGTGAACGCCGCCTTCGAAAAGGCGCAGGCTGAGGTGCCCGGCTTGCCAACGTTCGTGATTGGCCATTCGATGGGCGGCTACGCGGCCACCTTGTTCGCCACCAAGTATCCGGACAAAGCCACCGGCATTATCCTGTCTGGCGCTCTGACCAGGTACAACAACCCGCTGATGGGTCCGTTCCCAATGCCGGGAGACCCACACGACCGCTTCCCCAACGCACTGGGTGACGGCATCTGCTCCGACCCGAGCACCGCCACCAACTATGAACTGGACCCGCTGGTTGGCAAAGACATCTCAGTGGGGCTGTGCAACTCCTTCGAAGGCGGCTTGGCCTATCTCAAGGCCGAAGCGGCCAGGTTCACCGCCCCAGCGTTGATCATGCACGGCGCGGCAGATGGCCTGGTGGCGGAAGCCGATTCACGCGAGTTGTACGGAGAGATCGGCTCGGCAGACAAATCGTTGCGAATCTACGCCGGGCTGATGCATGAGATTTTCAACGAGTACCGCAAAGATGAGGTCATAGCGGACCTCCTGTTGTGGATCTCCCAGCACCTATGACCGGCCGCTGACGGCCTCGACCCAAGGTAGAACGGCCCCAGAATCTAGCCCCACAGATTGAGACCTGAACGAATGATGACCGAAACGAACCACGTCAAAGTTGCTGTGTGCCAAATGGAGCCATTGTTCGGCAACCTGGCCGTCAACACTCGCAACACAGTCGATGCCATTGGCCGGGCCGCCAGCGAAGGGGCAGACATCTTGGTGCTGCCAGAGCTGTGCTCCACCGGCTACATGTTTGCCTCCCGCCAGGAGGCGTTCGCCCTGGCGGAAGAGGCCGGCACTGGCCCAGCTACCAGCGCCTGGTTGAACGCCGCCCAAGAGACTTCCACCATTGTGGTGGGCGGCTTTGCCGAACGGGCCGGCGATCTGCTGTACAACTCAGCTTTCATGGCGTTGCCCTCCGGGCAGTGGGCGTTGTACCGCAAGGCGCACCTGTGGGATGAAGAAGCCCTCTACTTTGAGCCCGGCAATTTGGGCTTCCCGGTGGTGGCCACCCAATTGGGCCGGATTGGCATGTTGATCTGCTACGACGGCTGGTTCCCGGAGGCCTACCGGTCTTTGGCGGATGCCGGCGCGGATCTGGTCTGCGTCCCGACCAACTGGGTGCCATTGGAAGGCCATCCCCGCGATACCCAAGCTATGGCGGTCACGTTGACGCAGGCCGCCGCCCATGTCAACGGCATGGTGGTGGCAGCGGCTGACCGTTGCGGCGTGGAACGCGGCCAGGGGTTCATTGGCCAATCGGTGATTGTTTCCCACACCGGGGTGATCGCAGCCGGGCCGGCAGCCCGTGACCGGCCAGATTTCCTGACGGCCAGCGTCAGCTTGGCAGATGCCCGGCGGTCCCGCACTTGGGGCAAGTTCAACCATCCGCTGCGTGACCGCCGGTTCGACTCATATGGCCGGAGAGCCTCCTGAACATGCCCAGTCAGCCCAATCCGGGCACCCAAGCTGGCCCAGGGTCCGCCTTGCCGCAGCCCGCCACTGACCAGGGAAACGATCAGCCAGACGCCAGCCCGGCGGCCGCCGCCGAATCAGCCCCCAGCCCTACCGGCACCGCCCCAACAGAGTTGATCGACCTGGCTGCCGCGTTGGTTCAGATCGACACGGCCGGCGGCCACGAAGATGACGCCCTGGAACTCTTGATCCCGCTCCTGGAGGCGGCCGGCCTGGAGGTGCGGCTACTCCCCTGGCAGCCAGGTCGCTCCAACCTGGTAGCCACCTGGCAAGGCGGCAGCGATCTGGTGCTATGTGGACACCTTGACACGGTTCCCCACCCCAGCGGCCAAACCGGCGCGCCGCCGCTGGGCCAAATCAAAGACGGCCGGTTGTACGGGCGCGGTGCGGCGGATATGAAGGGCGCCGTGGCGGCCATGGTCAGTGCGGCCTGCGCCGCCGCCCAGGGCGGAGCACCACCTTTCACACTGGCCCTGACCTCAGCGGAGGAAACCGGCTGCGAAGGCGCCAAAGCCCTGGCCGGCACCGGTACGCTCCCCGCCGACCCAATCCTGATAGTCGGCGAAGCCACCGCCAACCGAGTCACCCTGGGTCACAAAGGCGCCACCTGGTTGCGGGTCAACGCCACCGGGCAAGCCGCCCACGCCTCAGCGCCGGAGCTGGGACGCAACGCTATCAACTTGCTGATGCGCGGCATCGGCACCCTGGAAGAGGTACCGGCGTCAAACCATCTCCAACTTGGCCGTTCCACGTTTTCGGTGGGCACCATTGCCGGCGGTCGGCAGGTTAACTTGGTGCCGGACCAGGCCACCATGGACGTGGACATCCGCACCGTCCAGGTGGACGATGCCGCTCGCTACGCCGCCGCAGTTGAGCAGACAGTTGGCGACGGTTCGGTCAGCACGGTGTTGGAATTGCCCAGCGTTTGGACAGAGCCCAGTTCGGCTCTCAGCCGCGAGGTGTTCCGGATTGTCAACGCCAAGACTGGTGCGCCCGCCGCGCCGTTGGCCGCGGCCTTCTTCACCGACGCGTCTGTCTTGGCGGACCGCCACCAACCGCGGGTCTACATTCTGGGGCCGGGCCAGCCGGCGGCGCCGCACACCGCCGGTGAATCGTGTTCCATCCAGGCAATTGCCCAGGCCCAAGACTTGTACCTCAGTCTGATTCTGCACCTGGACCGTTGATCCGCGCGCCGGAGCGCGCGTTCAGAAGCGAGATCAGCTCCGCTGTTGAGGTCTGTTCAGTTGGCACATCCAGCACTTTGGAACCGTGAACAAACATGACAATCCGGTCACAGATGTCCACCACATGTTGAATGTTGTGGGAAATGAAAATGCATGAGATGCCCCGCTCTTTCAAGCCCGCCACCAAGCTGAGGACCCGGTCCACAGCCACCACACCCAGCGCGTTGGTCGGTTCATCCAGGATGACCACTTTGGCGTTGAAGTAGATGGCCCGGGAAATGGCAATGCCTTGACGTTCACCGCCGGAGCAGAACCGCGCCGCCTGGTCCACGTCCACTCTGAGCCGCAGTTCTTCCAGCATCTTCTTCGATTCGGCGCGCATCGCCGAATCATCCAGCACCTTCCAGAACGCCACCCGCCGGCGCAACTCCTTGCCCAGGAACAGATTCCTGGCCACAGTCACATCATCAGCCAGAGCCTGTTCCTGGTAGACGGTCTCAATGCCCAGGGCGCGGGCCTGTTTCGGGGAGCGCAGCACCCGTTGGACGCCATCAATCTCAATGGTGCCGGCGTCTGGCACCTCAAACCCGGACAGGATCTTGATCAGTGTGGATTTGCCGGCACCGTTGTCTCCGATCAATCCCAAGATTTCGCCTTTGGCCACGTCCAGGTCAACTCCTTGGAGGGCCCGGACCGATCCGAACGATTTGACAATCCCCTGGGCGCGCAGGGCCATGACCTGGTCCATCAGCCGGCCCTGCTAGCTCTGGAGTTGAACTTGTGGAAAGCGAATGCGGTCACAATGATGGCCACCGCAGTCAAAACGTTGGTCCAGTATTCAACTACGCCCATCATGACCAAGCCAATGGCAATCACCCGCAGAGTGAGCCCGCCTAGCAGGGGGCCCAGCACGTCACCGCGGCCGCCGGTCAGAGCTACCCCGCCAACGATGGCGCCGGCCAGCGCCGTCAACATGACCGAATCTCCCGATTGGGGCACCGCTTGATGCGAGTGGGCCACTTGGATCACCCCGGCTATGCCGCACAGCACCCCGGACAACGTGAAAGCGAAGATCCGCACCCGGTTGGTTGGAACACCCATCATGCGGGCGGCTTTGGCGTTTGAACCCACGGCTTGCAGCCAGCCGCCGATGGCCGTCTTGTGGCGTACAAAAATCAACACCAAGACGATCCCCACCAGCCATAACACTTGCACCGGCAGGCCGCCTAGGCGCCCGGCGATGGCCGTGAAGTAGGCTTCGGAGCCGTCTTGGGGGTAGACCGAGATGGTGCCCCCACCCAACGCCACCAACATCAACCCGCGAAAAGCCCACATGGTGCCCAACGTGACAATGAATGAGGTCACCCCGGTGCCCACCACCAGCAAACCGTTGACCAGGCCCATCACCGCGCCGCCGGCCACCGCGCCCAGAATGCACCAACCCAGCGGCAGGCCGTTCTTGAACAGCGCCCCCAGGATCACGCTGGCCACCACATACATGGACCCAACCGACAGGTCCATCTCTCCGACCAGCAGCACAAACCCCATAGCAATGGTGATCAGCAGAATCTCCGGACCGAAGGTAGCCAGCACATTCAAGGAGGCCGGCTTCAGCAGCAGACCTTTGGTGGTGATGGTGAACAGCACCGTAACCGCCAACAACAGCAGAGCGGCGATGGCGGTGTTGGACCCAGCCAAGCCCCGCAGCCGGTCCACCCAAGACTTAGGCGCACGCTTGGCGGCCGCCTGCCGGCTGGCCGCCGCCGGCTCCGGGCCAGGCGTGGAGGCCTGGTCTGGGGCTGGCGGCTGGTGATTCAACTGACGTCCTCCGCTTGGGCTTCCAGACCAGCAGCCACCTCTTCGATAGCGGACCGGGTCGGCAAAGGCGCACCAGCCGGGCGGGAGATAGCCAAACCGGCGGCCGCCGCCGCAAAAGCGGCCCGGTGAACCATGGAACCTTCGGCAGCCAACCAAGCCCCGCCGAACAGATCACCGGCACCGGTGGTGTCCCGCGGAGAAACTGCCGGCGCCGGCACGTGGGCCACTCCGCTGTCCGCTGATGAACCGACGTAGACGCCATCGGCGCCGTTCTTCAACACCACCGAGGCGCTGCCCAGGTCCAACAACCGGCGCACCAACTGCGCTGGCGGTGCTTGGCCAACCATCAAAGCGGCATCGCGCGCGTTGGGCATCAAGGCGTGAACAAACCGGGCAGCGGCCACCAGTTCCCGCAGGTCGCAGCTGGGAGGCTCAGCTGAGGGTTTCCAATTCGGGTCCAGCAGCACAGTCATGCCGCGCTCCACAGCCATCTGCTCTATCAGGGCCGCAGCCGGAGCCTTGGCCAAATCCGGGTGAGCAAACTGCCACAACCAGGAATAGATGTAAACCGATGAACCATCAGGCACGGCGGCCAGCTGGGCCGCAAAATCAGCCAGTTCGCGGCGCCAAGCCTCCGGGTAGGTGGCCACCATGGTGGATCCCTGGGACACGTCATCTGCTACCGAAACGCAGACCATGTGATCGCCTTGATAGCGGTGAACCAAAGAGGTGCCGTGGCCCAGGGCGCGCAGGCTGGTCAGGGTGAATTCGCCGAACAGGTCATCCCCTACCCAATCGAGGTACTCCACCGGGCGGCCCAAACTGTGGGCCATGGCACCGGTGTAGGCGCCCGCGCCGGGGCGGACCTCTTGAGAGTAGGTCGGCAACAGTGATCCCGCCGATAGCTGCTCACCCGGCGCCGGGAAGACCACCACATCTGGGTGCAGAAAGGCGTTGAAGATGTAAACCGGCCGGCTGGAGGGATAATCCGCCGGGCAGGCAGGCCCACGCCCTTGAGCGGCGCCGCCGCCAGTCACAAGCCCGGCTCCGGCGCACAATCCGCGGCGGTGGCCTCTGGCCCGTCCCCGCCGGCGCGGTCAGCTGCGGCGGCAGCGGCCCGCCGGCCGATCTGCCGAATGTCAAGGCCGTTGACCCGTTCCAGGGTGGCCACCATGTCCGCGTCGAGCGCGTCAATGCCGCCCATGGTTCCGGCGATAGCCCCGGCGATAGCCGCCACTGTGTCCGAATCGCCACCCAGGTTCACAATCACCCGGATCAACTCCATCGGATCATCGGGAATGACGGCCACCGCGCCCACGGCCATCGGCACCGCTTCGGTGATCGGCAACCCTGGGCCGATCAACGCGTTCAACCAGCCGATGCGCTCCTCCCGGCTGCCCTTGGCGGCGGCCACGTCCAATGCCAAAGCCAACCGCGAAGCCATATCCGGGGCCGGCACTTCGAAAGCCTCAGCTAGACCGATGCGGCGGCCCAGACGCGCGGCATCGACCGAGGCTTCAAGGACCTCACCCAAGTTGCCGCCGGCGGCCGCCACCGCCACCGAGCCGGCCACCGCAGCGGCCCCGGAAAAGGCCACATCAGTGTTGTGAGTCGGGATGCAAATTGAGCAAGCCGCGCGGACGGCGGCGTTCAGATCGCCGGGATTGGCCCAACCGGCAGGGGCCACTTTCATGGCCGCACCATTGGTGATGCGCAAATCATTGGACATCGGCTGGGGGGCGCCGGCTTGTTGGGGGACCACCCCCTCCCGCAGAGCGGAAATCGCCCTACGGGAGGAGGGGCCTGCAAATCTGGAGAACACTTCCGTGTCAACGGCCCAGTCCAAAAGGACCCGCGCTGCGACGTCTGCGCCAAGGTTACCCCCCCTTTGGAGCAGCGTTTCAAGCAACGCAATTGTTAGGAGGCCGTCGTCAGTAAGCTGCCCTGGCTCACGTCCTTCAGCGAACGTTCCCCGGCCGGGAGCTACCAACCCTTCCACCCGTCCATAGCGATCCCGTATCTCGCGAGCGGTGAGCATCTCGGTGGCCGCACCCATGGCATCGCCAAGAAGTGAGGCCGCCAGACCGCCAGATATGAGGTCCGCCGTTCGGTCAGGTGAATCCAGATTCACATCTTCAATCCTCATTTCGTTGTTTCCAACCCTCAAACGTTATCGGAGTTCCGCCGGAACGGTCTCGGTGATGTTGCCCTTTTCAACTATCACCAAAGGCACCGCTGTGACCGGCGGTTTTGAACCGTTCTTGATCATGTCCACCACTGATTGGACTGCGAAGAATGACGAGTCTTTGAGCTCCAAATTGACGCCCGCCGGCATGTAGCCGCCCATCAAGCCGTTGGAGGATGCCGGGGAGACAACCTGCCCAAACAGTGGCGGTTTGCCTGGTTCCAGACCACCTTGGGTCATGGCCGTGTTGGCCGCCCCGATGGCTATAGCTCCGGAGGTCGCCAGCGCCGCCACGTCCGGGTGGGACGTCAAGTAAGACAAGATGGTCGATGCCGCAGCCGTCGGGTCGGAGCCCACGTCCAGTACCACTACTTCCACAGTGATGCCGTTTTGGGCGGCGACTTCCTTGTACCGGGCGACGGCGTCCGTGATGTAGGTGCCGTCTGGCGCTTCAGCGGGCCAGACCACAGTGGAACCGTCTTGGAGGTATCCCAGGGAGACTTCGGCCAGTTTGCCGCCGACGTCTGCCCAGTCGGTGGTGGCTTGGCCCATCTTGGCCAAGTATTCGGATTCGATTTCTGGAACGCCCAGCAGCGCGTAGACCACCACACCTTGGTCGATGGCTTTCTTGATGGCGGCGTTGGCGGTGGTCGCATCGAAGAACGGGGCAATGATGGCATTGGCGCCGCGGGCGATTTCTTCTTCGATCATGCGGGCTTGGGCGGCGAAGTCGCCTTCGGCGTAGCGGTCCACGAATTCGGCGCCCAGCCGTTCGGCTTCTTCAGCCATTCGGGCGGCCCGGTAGCTCCAGATGACATCAGTCGAAGACGATTCGCCAATGAATGCGATCTTGATGGAGTCACCTGGGCCGGAGCCGCCGTTGTTGTTGTCTCCTGATTCGGCGCAGCCGGCCAGGCCGGCTATGGCCAGCGCGGCTGCCGCTGTCAGGGCCGCTACCTTTCGGTTTCGGTTGTGTCGCATGTGGTACCTCTTGTGTTCTGTGCGGCCGGCGCCTGTCCCGCGCCGGCAGTTGGTCAGGTGAAAGTTGACTGCAGGTGAAGGGCCACGGAGTAGCCTTCGGCGCAGATCCAGTAGGTGGCGTATTCAATTGCTTGATCGTCTTTGCCGTAGGCCGTGCGTTCGCGGATCAACACTGGGCAGCCCGCCGGGCGTCCCAACAGCGCGCCTTGGGCTGTGGTCAACAGCCCGGCCCTGATCTCCTCATGGGCCCAGCTAGGTGCAGCGCCGCGCTCAGTCAGGTAGGTGTACAACGATGGCGCCGCCTCCAGTTGGCCTGTCTCTAGCGTTATGGCCGGTGACAGGTAATGCTCAAACAGGACCGATGGCGTGCCGTCCACCTCGAACACCCGCATCAGGTGGACCGCCGGTTCGCTGGCTGCCAGGCCAAGAGCTTGGACCGCCGCCGGTGGCGGTTCAACCAGTTTTGGTGTGCCGATCACCTTGACACCGACTTGGTGGCCGCGTTCACGCAGTTCGCTGCCCAGACCAATCATTCTGGTGGCGGCCAGGATCTCTTGCCCGCGGACAACTGATCCCCGGCCTTGGTGTCGCCTGATCAGCCCAGCTTGTTCAAGTTCTTTCAGTGCCCGGCGGACCGGCGTCTGGGACATGCCGTATTCGCGTTGCAGGTCGGCTTCGGATGGCAGCCACTCCCCGACTGCGAATTCGCCGGAACGGATCCGTCGCAGCAGATCGGAACGCAGGGCCGAATACAGCGGACCGCCGGTGTTGGCAATGACGGCTCGGCCTGCGGCGGCGGAGTTCGCTGTGGTCTGGGCGCTGGCCCGGCTGTTGCCGCGAACGCCACGGACGGGCCGGATTGATACTGCTTTGCCAGCCACAACTCTTGCTGGAACCACCCAGGACCTCCTTCGATTTGCCTGCGGCACCGCTGCCGCATCCGCACTTGGACCTGAGGTTCGCCACGCTGCCGAACCACCTTCCATACTTAGTACACTAAGTACCCTGGCCCGTCAAGACCGGCCCGGCCGGCCAGGGATGCGAGGCTCTGCCAGCGGTGGCAGTTAGCCGCGAAGGCACCGGGAATTGGGCGGTTTCCGGTGGCTCTTTCCGGGGTGGAATAGACAGCTGGCTGAGGCTGTTGAATCCGAGCACGTCCTGGGAAACCAGGCTGGGAACGTTTGGTGGCGAATGCCGCGACGGGCAAGGCAGGCGTTCCTAGGCAGACCCGCGCGGCTAGCTACAAGGAGATGAGCTTCTCAAGATGGAAAACATACCCAACACGGTGGTCATGGTGACCGAGCAACCCCGGCGCCGGCGCTTCGCCGGCGTGATTGGTTGTATTGCGCTTGGCGCGGCCTTGGTGGCTGGTACCACCCTGGCAGCCTTTACTGACCGCGAATCGGCCCGCTTTGGCGATGACAAAGGCATCAGGACCGCCAACCACAACATCCAGATCCGCCAGACGCCGGCGAATCCGTCGGATACAACGGCTCCCTGGTTCGACACCGATGCCGACAACTACGGCGAAGACCCTGACAAAGCCTCGGCGCTGGTGCTGGACCTGACCGGCGGCCCGTTGCTTCCCGGCGATACGACACATCGGTACAAGGCAGCGTTCCAGGTTCGCAACGCGCCAGGCTCCCAGGACACCGACCTCAAGATCCACTTCGAAAACGCGGTGGCCGCAGGCCAGCCAGGCTATGTTGACGGCGACCTGGCCAAGTGGTTGACGATCAGCGCTTTCTGGACGCCAGATACGTACTGGTTCGACCGCACATCCTCCTTCCAGAGCTTCGACAGCTTCGCCGAAGCCGAAACCGTTGGCGTGAAGGTAAAGGCCGGCACGGTTTACAGAGTCGAGGTCTACGTCTCCCTGGATGCGGCGGCTGACTCTTCGGTGGCCAACCGAGAGATAGCTCTCAAGGCGGTGGTTACAGGCCAAGCGGTCTGAACCGAACCCGCAATAGGCGGTGTGGTGGCCGGCCCGGTCCGGTAGCCACACCGCCGCTTTGCATATACCCGCAGGTCAAAGCCGTTCTGCGAACAGATTTGATGGATTTCGCTGAAACGGGAATAGCTGGATATCCCCAGCCGTTGAACCTGGTTGACGTACCAGCAAACCAAACCGGAAGTGTTCGGATGTGAATGCCGTGAAGGGCGGCCCGGACGCAGTTCGGAAAGCCGGTACGGCCCAACAAAGGAGACAGAACCCTCACATGGAAAACAATCCCCAAACCGTCGTCATGGTGGCCGAACAGCCCAGGCGGCGGCGTCTAGCCGGAATGATCGGCTGCATATCGCTGGGCGCGGCCCTGCTGGCCGGCACCACCATGGCAGCCTTCACCGACCGGGAATCAGCTCGTTTCGGCGACGACAACAATGGCATCAAGACCGCCTCCCACAACATCCAAATCCGTCCCGAACAGGTCGGCAACGCTTCGGACGCGTGGCAGGACACGGAGAATGACAACGCCGGCGAGACAGAGGCCAACAAGGCGCCGATCAACCTGGTGCTGACCGGCGGCCCGATGCTGCCAGGCGACGAGACCTCCGCCTACAAGGCCAAGTTCGAGGTTCGGGTTGCCCTTGAATCGGGGGATTCCAAGCTGACCTTGAAACTCGAAGACCTGCTGGCCAGCACCGCTGACGCCATCGGCACCGGCGACCTGGCCGACTGGCTGAAGGTCGATGTCACTTGGAACTCAACCAAGGGCAAAACTGGCACCACAACGGGCAAAACCTTCAAGACCTTGAGCGGGACCAATTCGGTAGTCCTGACTGACCGTGCAGTCCCCGGAGAGGTCTTCACCGTCGGCTTCACCATCTACTTGGACGGCGCAGCGGATTCTTCAGTTGCCAACCGGGCGCTTGACCTGAAAGCGGTCGTCACCGGCGAGGCGATCTGAGCCAGACCCGCGCCAGCCGGAGGCCTTGGGCCAAACCGGCTGGCGCGGGCCACCGGCCCGCAGATCAAACAGCAAGCAACAAAACCAAACTAGGAAACAGCAAATGAAAACCCTCAGAATCTTCCAACACATCGGATTGACCATCCTCTCGGTGGTGGGAGTCATCACCGTGCTGGCCACCGCCTTCTGCCTGGCCTCTGGCATCCGGCCGGTGATCGTAGCCTCCGGGTCAATGGCACCTTCCATCCCCACCGGCGCCGTGGTGTTCCACAAGACCGCCCCAGCTTCAGACCTGAAAGTGGGCGACGTGGTGACCGTGCCCCGGCCGGGCTTGGAAGGGGTGGTGACTCACCGCATCACTTCGATTGAGCCGGCTGAAAACGGCCAATACACCATGACCATGAAGGGCGATGCCAACAAGTCGCCAGACCCCCAGCCCTATGTGGTGGACAAAGCCGACAAGATGTCTTTCAGCGTGCCGCACCTGGGCACGGTCCTGTCATGGATGCGGACCCATCCGATCCAAACCGCGGTGGCTCTGCTGGCGTTGCTGGTGTTCAGCCTCTGGCCGGCCGCCCGCTTCACAGTGCACCTGCCTGACGGCCGAGTGCTGCGCAACCTCTCCCGCCGCGAGGCTGAAGCCCACTGCGCGGCAATCACCAACACCAACCCCCAACCATCCGCCAGCTGAGCGGCACACCCTAGGAGGCAAAACCGATGAACGCCACGCTACGCCAGGAGCGGCGGATCACCGCGATCGCGGTGGCCATCGCCGTGGCGTTCGCCTGCCTCCTGACGCCACACCTGGTCCGGAACACCATGGCGGCCTTCCTGGATAACGAATCGGGGCGGTTCGGGCCGATGCAGTTCGAAATCCCAGAACCCTCGCCGATGATCGCCACCAAGCGGAACAGCTACCTGGGAGCCACGTTTGTGGCCCTGTCAGACACCGGCCATGCTGCTTACGTGTGGGGCTACCGCGGCACCGGAATGAGCGGCACCGGCCAGGAGACCGTAGACGCGACATCGGCCGTGTCCGTTGTGAAGCTGGAAGGCGACCGCAAGATGGTCACCATCACCGGTGGCACTACCATGGCCACCGCCCCAGACACTATGGGCGCCATTGGCGTTCTGGCTTCCGATGGAACGGTCTGGACCTGGGGCAATGCCGCCACACCGGCCCGCTTGGGGCGCGCCATAGTAAATGGCGACAACTCCAAACCCAAACAGGTCATCTTCCCCGACCTAGGCGGCGCCAAAGTGATTGACCTACAGTCCGGCGCCAAGGTGTTTGTGGCTCTGACTGACACCGGTGATGTTTACACCTGGGGTCACTACTTCGACGATAACTCCTCGACCCCTGGCAAGGCAGAGGGCGACTTGGGGCAGGGCCCGAAGGCGGAAAGCAGCCGGCCTCGCAAGATCCTGACCGGCATCCACTCCATTGGCACGGGCGTCCAGAATTCCTGGGCCATCGCCAGCGACAAATGGTCAGTTCTGATCTACGCGGAAGGCATGGATTCGAAGGCCGCACCCCAAGAGTTCCCCGGCAAGGATGGTGCCACTGTGCTCTTCTGGGGTCGCGACCACACCCACTTTGGATCAGCCTCAGGTGATCCGGCGCTGAAAGACCAAATCCATCCCTCGCCGGTGCCTGTGGCCAAGACAGCCGGGCTGAACAAGCTGCTGCAGGATGGCACCAAGGCCGGAGATGACAACACCAGTTTGGGCAAAGCGCTTGGCTCAACAGAGGACAAGGGCACCTTCCGCCAGCTTGGCGGCATCTCCTACGGTTCCTACGCTCTGCTGAAGGATGGTTCGGTCTACGCCTGGGGGAACCCCACGTACGGCGGTTCGGGCGGCGCGGCAACAGTCGATCGGCCGGGAGATACCCCAATGAAGGTCTCCCTGCCAGATCCGACCAACGGATACCAGCAAGCCACAATCAAACAGGTCGTTTCAGTCCGCAAGCTGGTCTTTATGCTGGACACAACCGGCACCGTGTGGATGTACGGCTACCTCTACAGGGCCGAGCGGGAGCTTTTCCCCAAGGCTGATGGGACAACGCCCGCGGCCAGCAGTAACACAGCCATCGGAAACCCCATCAGAATTGCGGGCGCCCCCGGCACCGGTTGGGCAGCCGGAGAGATCACTGGACTTGGCTCACCTGGCGAAATGACACTGATGGTGACCCATGCGGACGGCTCAGTCTGGTTGGCCGGCGGCGGCAACGCGAGGACCCCCACGAACACAAGGGCGCTGGTCCGCAACCACTGGAAGGACAACACTGTCCCGACCACCGCCGCGGTGCCGATCACCAAGACGGACCTTTCCAGCCTGCCGAAATAGGTCGCTCGAGCGTGTGATCACTCAAGGCACCCCGAAACCGCAGCTGACTACGGGTTCGGGGTGCGCGGCATCGGCCACCGAGACATGGCACCGGGCCACCAGGGAGGGCCTGCGCCGCCCCTGTGAGCGGCGCGAAGTGGCGGCGCACCAACAGCCAGAGTCCAAGGGCTAACACTTGAAGCGGCTTTCGGGCTAACGTCTAGGGGTCGGATAATCTGCCCGCCCGCAACCAGCGCCGCGCGATTCCCGGCGCGGTGGCCCACCCCCAGGGGCGAAAAGGCGGAGCCAAAGCGCTGAACCGACGCGGCCCAAGGTGGCCGCGAGCGACATCCGGCAAGTCCTGGTAAATCCCGTGCCGCTCCCGAGCGGCAAACGAGCATGAGCACATTGGAGGAAACCCATGCCCGACCTGCACGAAAAGCTGGCCCCGATCTTCGACGAAGTGGTTGCCCGCAACCCCGGTGAAGCAGAGTTCCATCAAGCTGTCCACGAAGTTCTCGAAAGCATTGGGCCAGTGGTCAGCGCCAACCCCGAGTACACCGACGCCGAAGTCATCCGGCGGTTGTGTGAACCAGAACGCCAGATCATCTTCCGCGTGCCGTGGACTGATGATTCCGGCAAGGTTCAACTGAACCGCGGCTTCCGGGTGGAGTTCAACTCGGCCCTCGGCCCCTACAAAGGTGGCCTGCGCTTCCACCCGTCTGTCTACCTGGGGATCATCAAGTTCCTGGGCTTTGAGCAGATCTTCAAGAACTCGCTGACCGGCATGCCGATTGGCGGCGGCAAGGGCGGCTCCGACTTTGACCCGAAAGGCAAGTCCGATGCCGAAGTGATGCGTTTCTGCCAATCGTTCATGACCGAGTTGTACCGCCACCTGGGTGAATACACCGACGTGCCGGCTGGAGACATCGGCGTGGGCGGGCGCGAGATTGGCTACCTGTTTGGCCACTACAAGCGCATCACCAACCGCTACGAATCCGGTGTGCTGACCGGCAAGGGCCTGACCTGGGGCGGTTCACGGGTGCGGGTTGAGGCGACCGGCTACGGCACGGCCTTCTTTGTAGCCGACATGCTGGCCCAGGAAGGATCCTCCTTCGAAGGGCGGCAAGTGGTGGTTTCCGGGGCCGGCAACGTGGCCATCTACGCCATCGAAAAGGTCCACCAGATGGGTGGCAAGGTGGTGGCCTGCTCTGATTCCAACGGCTACGTGATGGACCCGGCAGGCATTGACCTTGACCTGCTGAAAGAAATCAAAGAAGCCAAGCGCGGCCGGTTGACCGAATACGCCGAGCGGATTGGCTCCCGGGTCAAGTATGTGTCTGACGGCTCCATCTGGGATGTGCCCTGCGAAATCGCGCTGCCCTGCGCCACGCAGAACGAGCTCAACGCCGCCGGAGCTGAACGGCTGATCGCCAACGGCTGCCAGATTGTGGCGGAAGGGGCCAACATGCCCACCACGCCTGAGGCGATCCGGCTGCTTCAAAGTGCCGGCGTCAAGTTTGCGCCCGGCAAAGCCGCCAACGCCGGCGGTGTGGCCACCAGTGCCCTGGAAATGCAGCAGAACGCCTCGCGTGATTCGTGGTCCTTCGAATACACCGAAGAGCGCCTGGCGGAGATCATGCGGTCCATCCACACCCGCTGCCTGGAAACAGCCGAAACCTTCGGCGCTCCGGGTGACTATGTGGTTGGCGCCAACATTGCCGGCTTTACCCAGGTGGCAGACGCCATGCTGGCCCTGGGCATTATCTGACCAGGACAACCCAGCGGTGGTGCCTGGCCTGGTGGCTGGGCACCGCCGCGGCAACCACTTCAGCCGGTGGCTAAACCAACCCAATTAGGGATCGATTTGGCTTTAGATTTGGTTGTTAAGGGCGGCGCGGGTGGTGGCTTTGACAGCCGCCGCCACCACCCGCCCCCTTTCAGTTCTTGGTGGCCCGCGGCCCGTTGAAGACAGCCCGGCCAGTTTCAAGTGGGGCGGCCCACAGTTGCGGCACCGTCACCAAGGTGTATCCCCGTTCCTTCAACCCGGCCACAATTCCGGGCAATGCGGCAATGTCTTCAGAAACTGTGTCATGCATCAAGATGATGGATCCGGGCCGCGAATCATTCAGCACATGGTCCGTCACCTTGGCTCCGTCATGGGTGGCCCAATCCATGGTGTCCACATCCCACAACACAAATGTCATGCCGGTGCAGGCGGCCAAGACGGCGTCATCCCAAGCGCCATATGGCGGCCTGACCAACGGCGAATCCACACCAGAAGCGTCCTTGATGGCATTGCGGGTGCGGTTGGCGTCCTCACAGGCGGCCTGCGGGCCGGCCTTGACCATGTCACCGTGGCGCCAGGAGTGGCCGCCTACGGCGTGGCCCTCCGCCACAGACCGGGCCAGCAACTCCGGCCGCGCCGCCACCGATTGGCCCAGGTCGAAGAACGTCACGTGGACATTCAAAGCCTTGAGCTGGTCGAGGAGCGCCGAACGGTAGGTGGAGGGGCCGTCATCAAACGTCAGGGCGACGCACGGCACCGCCGAACAATCGACACCCACAACGTTGGCTCCCGGCACCCCACCGGATGGCATATGCCCCTCCGGTGGTAGCGGCGGCGGGGTTGGCTCTGGCGGCGGGTCTTTTTGGACGGGGACAGCCGGGGTCACAACCACTGGCGGCGGCACAGTTGGGTCCGGGTCAGCCGTGGTGGCTCCGCTGGGCAGCAGCCAAGCAAACGCCAACAATCCACAGACCACGATTGAGACGAACAAGACCACTGGTCCATGCCACTTTGCCCGCGGTGGCTGACCTTCCTCCATCACTCCAAACACCTTCCTCAGTCCCCGTTTAACCAGACTATTGTCTCGGATCCACGACGGGTTCTGGCTCTCCGAGCGGGCGTTTCTCAGCTAGCGACAACCTTTACGTTTCTTGAAGCAGCCTTGGGCTGTGACCTAAGCTTACCTGGCGGTCCGGACCGGGCCCGGTTCAGCCCACGTGTGGCGCTGACACCACCGAATAGTCAACCTAGAAGGCCATGATGTCCAAGATTTACTCCGACGCTTCGCAGATCACCGGCAACACCCCGTTGGTGCGCATCAACCGTCTCACCAAGTCCCTAGCGCCAGATGCCCAAGTGCTGGCCAAGCTGGAGTTTTACAACCCGGCCGGTTCCGTCAAAGACCGCATTGGGGTGGCGATTGTCGATGCCGCCGAACAGTCTGGCCAGCTAAAGCCCGGTGGCACCATTGTTGAGGGCACCAGTGGCAACACCGGTATAGCCCTGGCTTTTGTGGGCGCCGCCCGGGGTTATCACGTGGTGCTGACAATGCCGGAATCGATGTCCAAGGAGCGCCGGGCGCTGCTGCGGGCCTTTGGCGCTGAACTGGTCCTGACCCCCGCTTCTGAAGGCATGAAAGGCGCCGTCGAAGCAGCCGAAAAGATTGCCGCCGAACGGCCGGGCGCCATTTTGGCGCGGCAATTCGCCAACCAGGCCAACCCGGAGATTCACCGCCGCACCACCGCTGAGGAAATCTGGGCAGACACTGACGGCACCGTGGACGTAGTGGTTGGCGGCGTGGGCACCGGTGGCACCATCACCGGAGTTGGCCAGGCCATCAAGGACCGCAAGCCATCCCTCAAGGTGATAGCCGTGGAACCGGATGAATCGCCGTTGCTGTCCGGTGGGGCAGCCGGCCCGCACAAGATTCAAGGCATT
>JAIRTF010000217.1 GCA_031255075.1 Bifidobacteriaceae bacterium
TGGTGGCGCCAACGCCCAAGGCTCCCCCCTGAGCGTGGTGTTCAATCCAGGACCGGCGCTGGCTTCGGAGTCTGCCTTCGAGGTTGCCGCCGCTGACCCCAACCCGATTGCCAATGGCACCCAGACCCATCGGTTCACGGTGACCGCCGCTGACGCCAAAGGCAACCTGGTGCCGGGTGCCATGGTCAGCTTCACCACCGCGTTGAACGGCCTGGACCCGGTCACTCACGGGCCTGTTGAAACCAACGCGGACGGCCTGGCCACGCTGGATTGGTCCACCACCGTAGCGGGCACCTATCAGGTGCGTGCCTACGTCGAGGAAGGATCCGCCTCCGTTGAACTGCCAAGCTCGCCGCTAAGCGCCGTGTTCGACGCCGGACCGGCCTCCTGGGAGACCACTTGGTTGATCCGGCCAGACAACTCTCAGCGCGCCGACGGCGAATCAACGCTGCCGGTCGGCATGCGTGTCCAAGACGACCACGGCAACTACGTGGCCGGCCAAGACGTCGTGTTTGGGTTATCCGGCGCCCTCAGGGCTGAGGGCTGCGACGGGAACCGTTGCCTGGCAACGACTGATAGCGACGGGCTGGCTTGGGTCAACGTCTCTACCAGTCAGGTCTCCACCCAGCTGGTGCACGGCTATTTGGCAAACGAATTGGGCGAGCCCGCGCAGGTCATACGCCAAGTGCGAGACGCCGCCGAAACTACCGTCTTGGACCGCGTCAACGGCGAGGTGTACCTGACCTTTGTGCCTCCATACGCGCCACTCGATCCCGGCGCCTCGTCCCTTCAGGTTGATCGTGCCAGCCGGACCGCCGGCACCGATCCATTCGTCTTGACGGCCACATTGACCGGCGAGGATGGCGATCCGTTCATTCAGCCGGTGGACGTGGTGTTCTTCACCAAGGCGCCGGGGGCCGCTGGGTGGACCCAGGGCGCACGGATAACCAACACCACCACAGCTGGTGGCGGCCTGGTGCCCGGTACCGCCATCTGGAACGAGTTCCGACCAGAGATTGCTGGCACTTACCAGGTCGAGGCGCGCGTCAACGGCACCCCCTTGGGAGAGCCAGTCAGCGCCCAGGTCACCGCTGGCCAGGCAGCGGCCGCCAATTCTTGGCTGATTGAGCCGCTCGGTTCCGCCCCGGCCGATGGGAGCACCCCGCTGCGGGTGGGTGTTCGCGCCCAGGACGCTCACGGTAATCCGGCCGCCGGCGGTCTGATCCAGTTCGACGTGCCGGCCGGTGTGACCGCCGGCGCAGCTGACGGCCCCACAGCGGTGACCGTGCCGGTGGGCGAAGATAGCGCCGCTTGGCTGGAATTGACTACCACCGTGGCCTGCGATGCCGCCAACCCGCATTTGGTGACCGCCTCGATTGGCGGCCAGGCGGTCAGCGTGGTGAAGGACAATCCGGAGACAGCAGTGTTACCCAGGGGTGGCGCCGCCCATTTGGTGTACACCCCCGGCGCGGCCGTGGCTGCCCAGTCGGTCATGACGGTGCCCACCGCCGGTTCTCTGCCTCAAGCTGACAATCAGGACGTTCACCGGTTCCGGGTGGAGACCAAAGACCAGTTCGGCAACCTCACACCAAACACCGAGGTCGTTTTCACGCCGGTTTGGGGCGGAGAAGCTGGCACTGCGCAGAGCGTGGAGTCCGATGCCGCCGGGGTGACTGTGTTTGAGCTGAAGGTGACCCGCGCCGGATTGTGGACCGTCACAGCCAAGATTGGCGAAAGCGAGGTTCAGGGCTCTGGCGCCGAAGTGGCGTTTGTTGCCGGGCCGGTGGATGTGGTTGGTTCTGGTTTGTTGTTGGGTGGTTCGAGTGGCCCGATAGCGGCTGATGGGCTCAGCCCGCACACAGTTTGGGTGACAGTAGTGGACCAATACGGCAACCGGATCAACAACCAACCGGTCGAGTTCGAGTTAGCCGGCCCCAGCGGAGCTTGGTTCCCAGCCGCTGCCGAGGGCGGCACCATCACCGCCAGCGGCGGACGAGCCACCACTGTCCAGTCTTCCACCACCGGTGAAATCCGGTTGGACATTGTTGATGACCAAGTCGAAACAGTCACCCTGACCGCCCGAGTGGACGGGACAGCTCTGGGCCAAGTCACCTTCGAGTTCGAAGCCTATGGCCCATCCGCTGCCTATTCGAGTTACCTAGTGACTCCCACCACCACCCAAGCCGCCGACGGGTCTGGCTGGTTCGAAGCAGTCGTCACCGTCAAAGACGCAACCTCTGCCCACCAGCTAGTTCAAGGTGCAGTAGTCGAGTTCGAGACACCACCAGCGGTGCTGTTCTCCCGGCCTGGCCCATACACCACCGGCCCTGACGGGACCGTGAGTGTTGGTTTGTCCAGCCATCAAGCTGGCCACTGGGATGTGGCGGTCAGAGTTGGTGGCGGCTATGTCGGTACCACCACCACTTTGAGGTTCGTTGCCGGTGACCCAGTCAGCGGACCTGGCCTGTCCCGTTTAGAGGCACCAGCGTTGGCTTCTAAAGCCGGTGGCACCGAACAGCAAACTATCCAAGCCCTGGTGGTAGACGCCAAAGGCAACCCCGGCATCGGCCAGGAAGTGGTCTTCACGGTGCCGCCCGGTGTGCAGGTAGTTGGTGGCGGGCTACCCGGTAGCGGACTCTTGGGCGGACAGGTCACCCGAACAGTTGATGAGACGGGTGTGGCCAGCTTGGCTCTGGTTTCTCAAACCGTCAACGACTATCCCCTGACAGCACGGGTTGGTGCACTGGAGTTGACTGAGGGTTCACCAGCCATGGCACGGTTCGTCAACGCGCCGTTGGCTTATGGAGCCTCCACAGTCAGTGTGCCAAGCGAGGCCACATCAGTTGATGGCAGCCCCCAACCAGTGACCGTGACACTGGTCGATGAGGCCGGTAACGCCTATCTACCCGCAACTGAGGTGGTGTTGTCTTACCGGTTGGTTGGTCAAACCAGTTGGGTAGAGGCGACCGCGTTGACGGCTACCGGTGGTTCACTCACCTGGGACGGATTCACCTCCCACCAGGCCGGCACCTATGAAATCAAAGCCGAAGCCGGCGGACACCAACTCGGCACCACCCAAACCACCACCCTCACCCCCGGGCCGGTGGATAGCGCCGCCACCTTGAGCACCTTCCAGGTGGGTGGCCCGGCGGCCGCCAACGGCCGCACCTTGTTGCCGGTTTGGATGACCGCCGTAGACCAATGGGGCAACCCCGTCAGCGGTGCGGAGCTGAGCTTCGAGTTGCAATACGCGGGCTCCGCTGGCCCGGTGTTCCAAACCACCAACACCAAGAACGCCACCGGCACATCCGGTTTGGATGGCCGAGTGACGCTGTACGCCATCTCTGAGGTTGAAGGCGAATACCCGGTGGTGGCGCGAGCCGGCGGCTCAGCCAGTACCGGGCCTGCTCCAGTGGCGGTGTTCTTGCAGGTAGCGCCAGATGTGGCCAAGTCGGAATTCTCCGTCAGCCGTGATCCGGCCAACGCTTCGCCAGAGGCGGCCATAGCTGACCAGCGCGATTCCTACCGTGTCAACATCACAGTACGCGACGAAGACACCCGCCCAGCAGCTGGTGTGGGCGGCCAAGTGGAGTTCACCTCCCCGACCGGTCTGACCACCACTGTGCCGTTCACCACCGCCGGCGGCGGCTCCGCCGGGCAGGCATCGGTGCCGCTGACAACTGTGACCGCTGGGCTGTATAGCGTGTCAGTGCTGGTGGGTGGCGAACAGCTGGCCACCGTACCCGGCGGCAGCCAACGGGCGGTGACGGTGTTGTTCGTGGCCGGTCCCCCGGTTTCCGGACCAGAATTGAGCCGGTTGACCGAGCCGACGCTGAGCGCCTCGGCCGATGGCACGGACACCCAAGTGGTGCGAGCGCGCGCGGTGGACGCCAACGGCAACGCGGTCAGCGGAGCCCAGGTGACGTTCGCGGTGCCGGACAACACGGCCGCCGCCGGCGCCGTTGACGGCCGCTTGACCCTGACCGCCGGAGCCGATGGCGTGGTGAACGCCACGTTCACGTCGCGCCAGGCCGGCCAATATGCGGTTACCGCCACGGCCAACGGCGTGGTCATTAGCGAAGGCTCGCCGGCCATCATTCGTTTCGAGGACCGGACGGCGCCGGCACCGGCCACCGTTCGAGCTTCGGCTGGCGAGGTGCTGTCTGGTACGGTCCACGAATCGGACCTGTCCGATGCCGCGCTGGGTAAGTTGACAGCGCTGGTGGCGATGGCAGTTGACAGCACCGAGGTGGGCAGTTGCCCGGTTGAGTCGGATGGCACCTTCACTTGCGCGCTGCCCGGCTTGGACCACGGCACCGTGCTGCAGGTGCGGATTCGCGATGACGCTGGGAACCGCTCCGAGGCGACAGCCGTGACAGTGGACCGGGAGGCTCCGGCTCTGCCAACGCTCAGGCCTTCGGATGGAAGCAGCGTCTCCGGCGCCGGCTCCGAACCGGGCAACACCATCACGGTGGCCAATCACGAGCGGACCACGCTCTGCGCGGTCACCGTGACCAGCGCTGGCCCTTGGCAGTGCGTGTTGACGCCTCCAGCCTTGGTGGGCGATGTCCTGACTGTGACCGAGGCAGACCAGGCCGGCAACCAAACTCAGCTCGAGTGGCGGGTCGGCCTGCCCACGGTGCGGCTCAACGGCTCAGCTGTTTCCGCCGGTGAAACCCAATCTGCCGAGATTGAGAACTTCCAGCCGGGCGAGACGTTGACAGTCGTGATGTACTCCGAGCCGTTGGAGCTGGGATCCCACGTGGCGGACGCCAGTGGGCGGGTGTCGATCAGTTGGCTGGTGCCGAACTCCACCCCGGCGGGTCAGCACACAGTCGAGGTCAGCGGCGCGGTTTCCGGATCCGCCCGGAGCA
>JAIRTF010000232.1 GCA_031255075.1 Bifidobacteriaceae bacterium
TGCTTCGATGGCGCCGCTGGGGGCGGGGCGGCCTTCGGTGGTGCTGTCGTAGCTGGCGGTGGGGGTGGAGGCGGCGGTGCCGTGGTCTTTGGTGGCTCGGGACTTGGCGGAGGTTCAGGGCTCGGAGTGGGCGACGGTTCGACCGTCGGGGTGCCCGGCGCTGTAGAACTCGGTGACGCGGCATCGGAAGCTGAAACGTCTGGCTGCGGGCTACCGGCCAGCGGTGTGCGATCGTCATCGGAGCTGCCATTTGCCGCAGCTGCGGCGATCACCGCAACGAGGGCGGCCGCCGTCCAGAACCACCAACGCTTCCAAAATGGCTTCGAAGCTTCTTGAGCCTTTGGCCTGGTCGGTTGGCTGGGCTGGAAGGTTGGGGGAAACGCCATGTTGTCATCGTAGCGGAGTGCTATAGGGTGTCCGGCCAGGACCAGGCTCGAAGGCGGACCGGCCGGCGGTCCTCAAATGCTGCCTGGTGTTCGGCCCGAAGCGGGTCCGCGTTCACGTGTCGGGTGCGTGGGGGATTCCTGGCGATAGGGTTGTTTCATGAGCGAGGCGAGCATTGGGCCGGTTAGTGAGTGGACCGAAACCTTGGAAAGCCGCCGGAACTGGGTGAAGGGCTGGATCCCGGATGAGGCGACAGCGGCCCAGTTTGATACTGATCCGCGAGTGAAGATGAACATCTTGATCGCTGTGGCCGAGGAATTGGAGTTGGACAACACTCCTGCATGGCAAGCTCTGGGGATCGTGTTCGGTGACGCGTTGAGTCTGGTCACCGGTCTGCCCTGGGGTGAGATCACTGACGAGTACGGCACCGACCCGTGCCTGGTTGCCAACGCGGCCAAGAACGCGGTCGTCTTCCCTATGACGATGCTGTCCAAGCGGGCCGAGCAAGGCCAGCGGCCAGACCGGGAGACCATCCTAAATCTGTTCCAGCAGGCCGCCAACCAAGCCCAGGAGCTCGCCGCCCAGGCACAAGGCTAGTGAAGCAGCGGTCCAAGCCGCTTGTGCCCCACGGGCTGAGCTTTTCCGTTCACCATCTCGCGGAGGCGACTGGCTCAGGCCGATCCGCTGCGGCTGCTGGCCGCGGTTTCGTAGAGGTGCAGGTCTCCGTCTAGGTGCCAGCCGTGGAGGCGTTCCTCGTCATCTTGCAGCTCTCTTGCGGCCTGTAGCCAATCAGCGTTCCACCTGGCAGCCTCGACCCGTTGGCGCAACTGGTCGGCGTAGGTGGTGTTGCCGCCGGCGACTGCTGAAAAGGTGGCGATGCTCGCCTCGGAAGCGAGCGCGGCCACCGTCCTGGTGCTAACCAAGTGAGAGAAGAAGGAGAGCGGCTGTGAAGGATATAGGCTCACCAACTGGCAGGCGATTTCTTGACTAGAAGGGTGAAGACGAAGGATGGACGCCACGATTGCGGCTTTCTCATCGGTGGTGGGCTCCCAATTGAAGCGAGTGGTCCGGCCATGCTTGGCTAGCGGTGCGTACAGACGACTCTCGTCATTCCCGGTGAAGAAGGTCGGGACCTGCCTAAGCGCGCCATCGGTCTCAATATCGACAGGGCTGTCAGCTATGTGCATAAGGAATGTCAAGATGTCCTGCTGATTGACGGCGCCAGAGCTCTTCTCCCATTCCCTCAGCGTGGTATCAATATCGTCCACGACTAGTGCCGCTGGTTTGCCTTTGTCTAGGTCTTGGCCAGCGGCTATGTATCTCTCCTGCAGCGCCTTGGCCGGCTCGCCGCCATGGCTGCTCTCAAGGTCTGCCGCGCTGACTGAATGAACCGAGAAGCCGAGGCTGTCCAAATGCCTGCGCAGTTGCCACGTCTTGCCCATACCGGGCTTCCCGACGATCCACATGATCACGGGATAGCCAACTATCTCCAGCATGTTCCCAAGAAGGTGTGCGTTGATGCGTCCGGTGAATCGGGGCGGGATGACTAGCTGCGAGGCCGGAACGGAGGCTTCCCTCGGGAGCTCCTTCGGCGGACGTTTGTGAGACATCATGCCACCCGCCTGGCACTCGGGCTGGGCTGTCCTGGACACACCGCCGCAATCACCGCGGGTTGGGCTTGAATCAACGGTACGTTGCCGCAGATCAGGCGATCAGTTTTCCTGTTCAACTCAGCAGTATCAAACGGCATGCCGCGTTTGTAAAGAATGCGGACTCTACTCTTTGCAGCCGCCTGGCTTGTGACCGGCAGCCGCGGTGCATCTACGTGCATTGGGGCTCCTCGTTGGGGTTTCAGGAGGATGGGCTCTTCCGTGTTCAACATACTAGTCTCGCCGGTGCTCCGGTGTAAAAACGCCAACCCAACAGCCCAGAATGCCGCAGTCTGCTGGGCGGGTTCGGCTTCCGGACCGAAAATCGCCTGCACCAAAACGTGTACACCGCTCTGACCAGGAAGAAAGGCCGGTATGGAAGGATATTCAGGAGTGCCCCATTTGGGCTGAAGAATGGAGCACCGCCTGTGAGCGGACACGACGAAGAATTGATCCAAATTGAGGCCGGAAATGACGCGCCAAACTACGGCCAGACGC
>JAIRTF010000255.1 GCA_031255075.1 Bifidobacteriaceae bacterium
CATGGTCTTGCCGGCCTTGGGCGGCGAAACGATCAGTCCGCGCTGGCCTTTGCCGATTGGGCTGACCAGGTCAATCACCCTGGTGGTCAAGTTCTCCTGGGTGGTTTCCAAACGCAGCCGCTCCTGAGGGTAGAGCGGTGTCAGGCTGGCGAACTCCGGCCGTTTGCGGGCCTGTTCGGGGTCCATGCCGTTGACCGAATCCAACCGCACCAGGGCCTTGAACTTTTGCTGGCGGCTGGGCTGTTCGCCTTCCCGCGGTTGGCGGACGGCGCCCACAATGGCGTCACCTTCCCGCAGGCCGGCCTTACGCACTTGGCCCAGTGAAACGTAGACATCGTTGGGACCGGGCAGGTAGCCGGAGGTCCGCACGAAGGCGTAGTTGTCCATCACGTCGAGGATGCCGGCCACCGGAACCAGGACATCGTCTTCGCGGATTTCTGGTTCGTCAATGGCGCCAACGTCATCCGGGCGCTGTTGGCGGCTCTTGCGATCCCGGTAACGGTCCCGCCGGCTGCGGCGCTTCGACATGCGGTCATCGTCACTCAGCCCGCTGGACTGCCCGCCGCCCTGGCTGGAACGTTGGCCGCTGCGAGCGCCCTTGTTGTCAGCTTGGCCGCTTTGTTTGGCGGATTGATCCTTGCCGCGCTGGCCTTGGCCGGAGCCTTCACCAGAACCATCCGGCGCACCACCTTGAGCGGTGGCCCGGCGCCCTTGGCGGCGTTCAACGGCCTCCAGGTCGGCTTTGATCAAAGACACAGCGTCTTGGGTGCGTTCGCGGGCGCCGTCACTGCCGCGCCGCCGTGAGGCATTCCGGCCGGCGCCGGCCGCATCCAGATCAGGCGCAGCCTTGGAGCCACCTTCGGTTGAGCTGGGGCCAGACGCACCGGCATTGTTTTCACCGGTGCCCTGGGCGGGGCCGGCATTGGTCTTGGAGCTGGGCTGCGACGCAGCCTTCGAACTGCCCTTGGCGGCCGGCTGGCCGGCGCCTCCACGGGCACCGATAGCTGCCATGAGGTCTGCCTTGCGCATCCTCGAAACGCCGGAAATTCCCATTGCGGAGGCCACCGATTGCAGCTCGGCCAGCCGCATCGCGCCGATTGCGGGCACCTTGTCCGTAGTGGTTGTCACGAAAGAACCTTTTCAGTAGGCGGGTGGACCTAAGACATTGGGAAAGTAGGGCTTTGCCAACTCAGGTCCTGGGATTTGAACGCCTGCCGCCTCATATTGGGGGCGTATCTTCGCGTTCGCAACTCATGTTAGCACTGACCGGGCCAGCGGCGGCAACCGACGCGCCTGGGCGAGCCCATTAGACCAGCGGACAAGCTACTGTTTGGCTTCGCTCCAGCGGCCGTGGAGGCTGAAGCAGGCGAAGGCCAAGACCACCGCGCCTGCTACCCACGGCACCCGGCCACCATGGGCGGTAGCGGCCGCCCACCAGCCAAACAGCCCAGCCAGCACATACCCGTCCATCTGCCAGATCCACCGCGCCACCGGCATGAAATCACCGCCGGGTGTGGACACCGAAATCTGCAAGTAGTCCGGCAGGGCGCCGCGCAACGTGTCCGCCATCCGCAAAACCAACAACACGGCCAACCAGAGGGGCCAGACGGAAAACGCCAACGCGGCATCTGCCGCGGGAGCGCGGAGCACCAAGCCGATACCCACGGCCACCGCTCCGGCCACAACCGGGTAGACCGAACGGACTGCCACCATGGCCAACGGGCGCGTGCCGTACTGGCGTTGGCCGCGGAAATCGCTTGACCAGTTGCGCAGTCCGTGGCAGAACGGCCCCAGGGCGCCAAACCCAACCAAGCCCGCCACCAGGCCAATCACCCCTGGTGACAGCAGCAACGGCGGCCCGCCCGGCAACGCCGCCGCCACTAGTGCGCCCGCCGTCACCAAAGCCGCCAACCCGCCGAACGACGCGCCGGCGGTGCGGATCAGGCCC
Organism: Bifidobacteriaceae bacterium; assembly: GCA_031255075.1. Lineage (GTDB taxonomy): Bacteria > Actinomycetota > Actinomycetes > Actinomycetales > WQXJ01 > JAIRTF01. The sequence continues at coordinate 1,949 of JAIRTF010000255.1, forward strand.
CAACCGTCCAGGGCGATCAGCGCCCGCCGCCAAGTCTTGGCGCGGCCCGCGCCAAGATGCCGGCCCCGGGGACGGACCTGGAAAGCAGCCGCTGCCTCACTGGCCGTACCACCAAGCAGCGCCGTCCCCGCTGCCTCCCAACGAATGGCCTGGCCCAGGCGTTGATTGAGGCCGATGCCGCGCAGCAACCGTGGCGTGGCCAGCGCCGCTACCAGCCCGGCCAGCAGCGCGACGGCACCGGCCAGCGGATCAACTGACGGGTTCAAGGCGGCTGACGGCCAACCCAGGGCCGACCAGACCGCCAAACCGACCAGCAACAGCGGGGTCAGCAGCTGACCGGCCTTGGGCGCGGCTTGGCCGGCCAACCAGCACACGGAGCCGAACAGCCCGGCGCCAAGGGCGGCAGTGGCGGCCCAGACCCAACGGCTGATGGCGGGGGCATCTTGACCAGTGAAGACTTCGACCGCGCCGAGCGCCACCAGCGCCCAGGTCAGCAACACCACCGCCACCGCCCGACCGGCCGCCACCCAGAACCGTTTGAATCGGAAGGCCGGCCATGGGGAGCCGGTCTGAGCGGCCACATAGGTTTCGAACGGAGCCCCCACCACCGGGCCGCGTACCGCCCCCAGGGCGAACAACGCCAGGCCCAACCACGGGATGATCAACAAAACGGTTCCAGCACCGGGCCAGGCGACATCAAAGCCCCGAGTCTTGGCGTCTGCGGTGAGCAGCTGAAGGGCACCAACCACGCAGGCCAAGACAATCAACGCGGTGATGAAAGCTTCATAGGCTTGGCGCAAGCGCGGCCGGAATGACTTGGACGAGTTGCCGCCGGTGTAACGGCCGGCGCGAAGCGAAGCGCCAATCGGCCCCGGTGTCGCCAGCC
>JAIRTF010000256.1 GCA_031255075.1 Bifidobacteriaceae bacterium
CGGTGGCCCCGAACCAGTCCTTGGCCGCTGCCGCATCCTGGCCCGCGACTTCAGAGCCGGGACCTGCGCTAGCTTGGGCAGCGGCCTCGGTGGCGGCGTTTCGCATCCGGCGGATCAGGGCGGCGCGATCATCTGGCGTCTTGGCCGCCTCGCCGCCTTTGACCTTGATGTGAGTGACCAGGTCTAAACGACCGGCCTGGGCCAGAATCAGCTTGCGAACCTTGCCGCGGTCGGTCAGAACTGTTGGCCGGCCGGCTCCGGCCTTGCCGGCATGCAACACCAGCATCAGACCCGACAGATCGCCCTTCTTGACACCACTCGGCCGGTCCCCGCGGGGCAGACGGGTGGCCCCGCCAGCCTTGCCGGCGGCCCCTGCCAACTCGGAACCCAGAATGTCGCCGCGACGAATGGTGGCCGCCAATGCGGCGGAGTGCTCCTTGCGGGCGGCGATGCGCCGTTTGGTGGCCGCCTTCTCCAACCCGGACAACCGCTCACGTAAGGCTTGGAATTCGGCGAAATCACCCCGATCGCAAACCATGGCGTCTTGATGGGCTGAAATGGTCTGATCAATTTGACGTACCTGCCCCGCCAAATGCGCCACGGCGCGGTCTGCTTGGAACTGTGCAAAGGAAAGGTCCAGCACCTCACCGGCTTTGGCTTTACCCAGACGCCGAATCAAATTGACTGCCATGTTGTAGGTCGGGTGGAAAGCGCTCCGCAACGGGTAGGTCCGGCCGGCGGCCAACGGCAACACTTGCGGAGGCCGCGCCCTAGAGCCGGCCACCACAACCGCATGGCCCTCAAAGTCAATCCCGCGGCGCCCGGCCCGGCCGGTCAGCTGAGTGTATTCACCAGGAGTCAGCGGCGTATGAGCGGTGCCATCCCATTTGTCCAACCGGTCTATCACCACCGTACGGGCCGGCATGTTGATACCCAACGCCAAGGTCTCGGTGGCGAACACCACCTTCAACAATCCCGCCTGGAACAGCTCCTCAACTGCCTCCTTGAACACTGGCAGCATTCCCGCGTGGTGAGGGGCAAACCCGGCCTTCGCGCCCTCCAAGAAGTCGCGGTAACCAACCACCGCCAGATCGGTGCGGTCGAGGAGTTGGGCGCGTTGTTCAATCAGGGTCTCAATGCGTTCGGCCTCCGCCGCATCGGTCAAAGCCAAGTGCAGACGGCGGCACTCATCAGCCGCCGCCTCACAGCCGGCCCGGGAGAACACAAAGTAGATGGCCGGCAACAGCCCGCCGTGTTCTAATTCATGAACCACACCCGGACGCCCCGAACCGCGCGGAGCGTCGTTGTGACGCGACCGCCCGGGCTGGCGCGACCCATAACGCCCACCACCGCTCCGGGGCCGGCCGCCTGGCGGCCGGGGAAATCTGTCAAGCAGAATCAGATCAGGGTTGAGTTGCGGGGTGGCCCGCTCGGCGGTGCTCGGAGCGTAGAGGTCCATCAACCCGTTGTGCGTCAGCACCTGCTGCCACAACGGAATTGGGCGGGTGGTGCTGACCACCACCCGCACCGGTCCCCTGACCAAGGACAACCACTCACCAAACTCATCCGCATTGGAAACCGTCGCAGACAGCGCCGCCACCTGCACACTGCCCGGCAGCTGAATCAACACCTCCTCCCAGACCGGCCCCCGGTAGCGGTCCGCCAAGTAGTGAACCTCATCCAGCACCACCAAACCCAGGTTGTCCAACCGCGCCGGATCGGAGTAGAGCATGTTGCGCAGCACCTCGGTCGTCATCACCACCACTGGGGCATCAGGACGGATCGATTGATCCCCAGTCAGTAAACCAACCGAATCGGCGCCGAACCGCTCCCCCAGCTCGCGGTACTTCTGGTTTGACAAAGCCTTGATAGGCGTGGTGTAGAAAGCCCTTTGACCTGCGGCTATAGCCCGTTCAATGCCGAACAACGCGACAGTCGTCTTACCAGCACCGGTCGGTGCCGCCACCAGAACGGCCTCGCCACCAGCCAACGCCTTGCAAGCCTCCAACTGGTAGTCATCCAACGGGTAAGCCATCGAAGCCTGGAACTGCCAAATCGCCGCCTTGGCAGACCGGGTCGCATGGTCCTCATAGCCGGCGAACGGGTCGCCGTCAGAACGGCCACCGGCCGGAGCGTCAACTGGTTCGGTCACGAAACCGGAGCCAGCACTCGCAGCGCACCCGGCACACAAGTACACACCAGCGGCAGCGGACCGACCCGTTCCCCATCGGTGTGCGCGTCAGGCGGGGGCGCCCCCAAATCCGGTCGCGGCCGAATAATGGCCTCCCGGCCCCGCAACACCATGACCTGCGGATGACTGACATGAGTGCCCCGATAGATCCGCGGAAACACGGTGATCAGAGTCGCCACTGAGACCGGCCCGGCAATAACAATGTCCAGTTGACCGTCATCAAGCGAAGCGTCCGGCGCGATGTGCATCCCGCCGCCAATATCGGAGCCGTTGGCCACCGAAATCAGCGCCGCCGCAGACTGCCAGGCAACTGCGCCATCGATCTCCAACTCGAAGCCATACGGATGGTAGCGGGACAGCTCAGCGAACAACGCCCGCACGTAGACAGACTCACCGCGCGGCCACCGCAGCACGTTGGCGCGGGCGTTCACAGCGGCATCGAACCCCGCAGACAGCACCCCGGCGTACCACTCGCTCATCGAATGGCTGGTGTCGGAGACGCGGACCGCGTCAATCACCCGCGGGCCGTTGTCCAGACCGTCCTCAATGGCCTTGACGGCGGCCAGCAGGTCGTGGCGCGGCAAGCCGAGCACCCGGGCCACATCGTTGCCGGTCCCCAACGGCAGAATCCCCAACGGCAAGGTGGTGCCGGCCACCACGTTCACGCCCAAGTGGGTCATGCCGTCGCCGCCGGCCACGATCAGGGCGTCCACGCCATCGACCACCGCTTGGCGGGCAGAGGCGTGGGCGCCGGTCAGGTCGGGTGCGGACAGGTCAACCACCTCGTGGCCGCGTTGGCGGAACAGGTCGGCGCAGCGGGCGCCGCGGCTCTCCGCCTTCCCCTTGCCGGCGGTCGGGTTGACCACCATGCCCAGCACTGCCATGTCAAGTACGCCCCGGGCGGCCGATGCCGCCGGCCACCTTGGCCGCCAAACCCGCCATGGCCGCCTCCACCTGTGAGCGGGGCGCCGTCGGTTCTCCGTCCAAGTCCGGTTGTGGGTCTGACCAGCCGGCCAGTTCCGACCAGGCTTGGTAGGTGGCTGCCCGCCGTGCGGCGCGACGTTCGCGGCGGCCGGCAATTCGTTGCTGGCGGGCGTCAACGCGGGCCAACAGTTCATCCCAACTGGAGTAGATGGAGGGCTCTGGAATGGGAGCAGCTGCGAAGTGGCCTTTGTCCAGCCGTTCGGTGGCGTCACCCAACCGGCCCAGCGCGGCCCCCAATTTGACGGCTTGGCGCCACAGCCAGCGCAACAAGAAGAACGCGCTGACCAGCCAAGCCACTATCAGCCCAAACCACAGCCAGAACCACACGGTGCAAAAGCCTATCGAAGCGCGGCCTGGGCTGCTTGCCGGATTTGCTGGCGCATCTC
>JAIRTF010000282.1 GCA_031255075.1 Bifidobacteriaceae bacterium
GCGGCCGTTCCGGGAGCCGGCTTGGCTGGTTTGGTGGTTGGCGGCGCCGGGCGCATTTGAAGCACCTGGGCCGCTTGGGGAGCCTGTGGGGCATAGGGCAGTGCCTGCTGAGTTGGCCCCTGGCCTGGCACACCAGGATAGGGAGCCGGGCCGGCTGGAGGGCGACCCGCCGGAGGGCGGGCCACAGGCGGACCCAGCTGCGTTGGCGCTGCCGAGGCTGATACGGCTGCGGGAGGCACCGGAGGCCGGGGGCCTGGTGGGCTCATCGCAACTGGTCCCGAGGTTGGATATGGCGCTCCGGCTGGGCCGTGGGCTGGCCCGGCGTTGCCAGGGCCACGCGGCGGTGCGGGCGGTGGGGCCATTTGACCGGGGCGGCCGGGCGGCATCGGCGGTGTGGGCGGACGGAGACCGGGCTGTAGTGGAACCACCGGCGGCTGGCCGGCTGATGGTGTGCCCGGCCTGGACGCGCCCACCGGATGTCCCAAGAAGGTGTACTCGGTACCTGGTTTGGGCGATGGTTCAGGGCGCGGCGGAGCTGAGGCGATCCGATAGACCACATCCTGCTGGCCGGAGGGTGCCTTGCCGGCCAAGGCGGCCAGATCTGCCAGGAAGGCGCCGGCATCTGGGTAGCGCCAGGCTGGGTCTTTGGCCAAAGCGGTGGCCATCACCCGGTCGAATTCCGGGTTCAGGCCGGACACCAACTGGGATGGCGGCACGGCCGTGTCGGAGAGGTGTTTGGACATGGTCAGCAGCGGCGTTTCGCCGACAAATGGACGCCGACCGGTCAGCATTTCGTAGAACACGCAGCCAACTGAATACAGATCGGTACGTCCGTCCACCGCTTCACCGGAGGCCTGCTCAGGGCTCATGTCATAGGCGGTGCCCAGAATCAGATCATTGGACGTCAAGCCGGAGGCGGCCTGGCCACCAGCCCGGGCTATGCCGAAGTCCATCACCTTGGCTGAACCAGATGGCTCAATGACCACGTTGGCCGGCTTGATGTCACGGTGGATCACGCCCCGCTCATGGGCGTGAGCCAAACCAGTCAGCACACCAGCAGCGATCTGAATAGCCTTCGTTGGCGGCATAGCGCCGCCCTTTTCCAGCATGGTGTGGAGCCCGTCGCCTTCAACGAACTCCATGACAATGTACGGCTGCAGGTGAACACCAGCCGCGTCAGAGAAGGGCTGTTCACCGAAGTCATAGACAGCCACGATCCGCGGATGCTTCATTCCGGCGGCGGCTTGGGCTTCGCGCCTGAACCGGGTGACCGAATCCGGATCCCCGGACATGTCGGTGCGCAGCAACTTGACCGCCACGATCCGCTCCAGGCGCCGGTCACGGGCTTGGAAAACCTCACCCATACCGCCTCGCCCGAGGGCCATCGCCAGCTCGTAGCGCTCGGCGATCACCCGCCCGGCTGCTGACACGACTAGATCCTTCCCGCCGGTTAGAAACCGGCAATACCGCCCCATTGATCGGCATCCATGCTCCCACAGGCTGAGCATTTGAGCGGCCGGCAAAGGGCAGAATTGGGCGGATTCGCTCAGATTGGCGCTGGATTCCTGGCAGCGAACCGTTACCTCTTGGGCGTGTCCGCAGAATTTTTCCGGCCGCGTGGATGGGCTGAGGCGTAAACCTCACGTAAGTGATCCGGTGTCACCTTGGTGTAAATCTGCGTGGTGGTAACCGAGGCGTGGCCAAGCAGTTCTTGAACCACCCGAATGTCCGCCCCGCCTTGGCGCAGATGGGTGGCAAACGAGTGCCGCAGAGTGTGTGGCGTGGTCTGGGGAAGGCCGGCCTCGGTGCCGGCGGCACGCACCAAACTGAACGCCACCTGGCGGCTCAACCGACGGCCCAACCGGCCCACAAACAGTGCCGGCGTGCCCGCTCCACGCATCACCCGGGCCGGTCGGTCCTGGACCACGTAGGCTTCCACCGCCATCCGCGCGTAGCCGCCCAACGGAACCACCCGCTGTTTGCCGCCTTTGCCGCGCAACAACACCGACGGCCGCTCGGTATCCAACCGCAGATCATCCAAGTCCAACCCCAGCGCCTCCGATATGCGGGCCCCCGAGCCGTACAACAACTCGATCAAAGCGGCCGCCAGTTGGTGGCGGGCCTGGCCGATCAGAGCCTGAACCTGTTCTACCGTCAAAGCCTTCGGCAGGTGCTGGCCAGTTCGCGGCAGCGCCACCTGGGCCGCCGGGTCAGTGGCGACCCAGCCTTCAAACACCGCAAACCGGTGCAGATTACGGACCGCCGTCAAAGTTCGTGCCGCGGACGATGCCGCCAAACCGCTGGCCACCAAGAAGTCACGGAAGGCTTCCACCTCTGCCGGCGCCACTTGTTCAATCTGCCGCTGACCCATGAAAGTCAAGTATTTGTCCAGGTCAGTGAGATAGGCCTGATGGGTCGCTGGGCTCAGGCCGCGTTCAATGCGGATGTGGGCCAGGTAGCGCCGAGCGGCCTGGTCAATCTGCATGGCTCAATCCTGGTATGACCGGCGGCTGGGACCAAGCCGCCACGCTCGGGCCGGCCGGCGCACATAGGATTGTCGCCATGCACAGACCCTTTGACTGGACAGAGCTGGATTCACGGGCCGTCATCACCGCCAAAGCGTTGGCGGCGGACGCGGTAGAAGCGGCCGGTTCGGGCCATCCCGGCAGCGCCATTTCCTTAGCCGGACCAGCCTATTTGCTGTATCAGTACTTGATGACCCATGACCCGGCTGATCCGACTTGGCCCGGCCGCGACCGCCTGATCTTGTCCTCTGGGCATGCCTCCCTGCTGCTCTACATTCAGCTGTACCTGGCCGGTTATGACGTCTCCTTGGAAGACATCAAAGCGTTGCGCTGTGCTGGGTCCATCACTCCGGGCCATCCAGAACTGGGGGTTACTCCGGGGGTCGAAATGTCCACCGGTCCGTTGGGCCAGGGGCTGTCCTCAGCGGTGGGAATGGCCATGGCGGCCCGCAAAGAGCAGGCCCTGTTGGCCGGCCCGGCGGCCGGCGATCCGGAGGTTGACGGCCTGTTTGACCACACCATTTGGGTGATCGCCGGCGAGGGAGACATTCAGGAAGGCATCACTTCTGAGGCCTCATCTTTGGCCGGCGCCCAGCGCTTGGGCAACCTGGTGGTGTTGTTCGATGAGAACCAGATCACCATTGAAGGTGACACCGCCGTCACCTTTGCTGAGAACGTCTTGGAACGCTACCGGGCCTACGGCTGGCACACCGCTGAAGTCGACTGGACCGCCGGCGGCCAGTACCAGGAGAATTTCGGGGCACTCTACGATGCTTTGGCCGCAGCCCGCCAACAGACCGACCGCCCGTCAATTGTCAGGCTCAGGTCAATCATCGGCTGGCCCTCACCGGGGAAGCAGAACACGCCCGGGATTCACGGCTCCAAGCTCGGCTTAGACGAGGTTGCAGCTCTCAAACAGGCCCTTGGCCTGGACTCGAACAAACTGTTCGACGTCTCACCGGAGGTCCTCGATTGGACCCGCGAAGCCCGCACCAGGGGCGCCAAAGCCCACATCGCTTGGCGCGCCAAGTATGACCGGTGGCGCGCGCTCAGCCCTGATCAGGCAGCCTTGCGGGACCGGTTGGACAAAGGCCAGCTGCCGCGCGGCATTGAACACTCACTGCCGCAGTTCCCGCCCGGAACGCCAGTTGCCACACGCGCCGCATCAGGCAAAACGCTTAGCGAACTGGGTAAGGTGCTGCCCGAGTTGTGGGGCGGTTCGGCCGATCTGGCAAGCTCCAACAACACCACCATCGCGGACGCGACCTCTTTCCTGCCGACCAATCCGAATGGGCGGACCATTCACTTCGGCATCCGCGAACATGCCATGGCCGCCGTCATGAACGGTATTGCGTTGCACGGGCCGACCCGCCCCTACGGCGGCACGTTCTTGGTGTTCAGCGACTATATGCGGGGCGCGGTGCGGCTGTCCGCTCTGATGGACCTGCCGGTGACCTACGTCTGGACTCATGATTCGATCGGTGTGGGTGAGGACGGCCCCACCCACCAACCAGTTGAACAACTCGCCTCTTTGCGGGCCGTGCCCGGCCTGGACATAGTGCGGCCGGCAGACGCCAATGAGACTGCCTGGGCCTGGCTTGAGGTGCTGGAACGGCGCCGCCCAGCGGGCTTGGTGCTATCCCGCCAGAACCTGCCCGTGTTCGACAGGTTGGGCGAGGGCCTCGGCGAAGCCCAGGGCGTGCGCGGCGGCGGCTATGTGCTGGCGGACACGCCGCTGCCCAGTTTGGACGTCATCTTGATGGCCTCCGGCTCAGAGGCCCAAGTAGCGTTGGCGGCCCGCCAACTGCTGGCCCATGAGCAGATCGGCGCGCGGGTGGTGTCCATGCCGTGCCTCGAATGGTTTGCCGAACAGAACTCGGAGTACCGCGAAGAGGTGCTGCCGGCGCGCGTCCGGGCCAGGGTTTCGGTCGAGGCCGGCTTGGCAGCGCCGTGGCGTGCCCTGGTGGGCGATGCCGGGCGGTCCATCTCCCTGGAACACTATGGCGCCTGCGCGTCCGGCACCGAACTGATGGAACGGTACGGATTCACACCCGAAGCAGTGGCCAACGCCGCCCGCGAATCGATTGCGGCGGCCGCCGTCCAATGAGCCCACGCCCGGCCGGTTCAGGAGCCGAACCTGCGGCATCGACCAATGGTGCCGCCGGCCCGGCCGAAGACTCAGCGCCGGCCGGAAGCTCCAAGCCGCCCAAGGCAGCGGCATTGCCGGCCACTTCGGAGACGAGCCCAAACGCTCCCGCGCCGCCCAACCGGCTGCTGGATCCACGCGACCGGCGCCTGCCACACATCGCCCCACCGGCGGCCTTGGTCATCTTTGGCGCCAGCGGTGACCTGGCCCACCGGCGAATCCTGCCGGCCATCTACGACCTGGCCAACGGCGGCCGGCTACCGGCCGGCTTCGCGGTGATTGGCGTGGGGCGCGCCGATTGGGACACCGAACGTTTCCGGCACCACGCCCATTCGGCAATCAGTTCAGGCGCCCGCACCCCGTTCCGGCAACGGGTTTGGGAACAGTTGGCCTCCACCTTGGAATACATCCCCGGAGATGTTCAGAACTCGACCACTTTCGAAGCCCTTGGCGAAGCGTTGACCCGGGTTGATTCAGAACTGGGCACCGGCGGCGGCCGGGTTTTCTACCTTTCGGTCCCGCCAGACCGGTTCGCCGCCGTCGCTTTGGGGTTGGCCGCCGCCAAGCTGGTCACCGCTGAGGCCAAAGTGGTGGTGGAACGGCCCTTCGGAAACGATTTGGCGTCAGCGCAGGCTTTGGAAAAGGCCCTGGCCAAGAGCTTCAAACCAACCCAGATTTTCCGTATAGACCACTACTTGGGCAAACAGACAGTCCTCGGTATGTTGGTCAGCCGCTTCGCCAATCAGGTGTTTGAGCCGTTGTGGCGCCATGAATACGTAGACCATGTGCAGATCACCATGGCTGAAGATGTCGGCGTGGGCAGCCGCGGCGGCTACTACGACCAACTCGGCGTGACACGGGATCTGATCCAAAACCATCTGCTGCAACTGGCGGCCATAACCGCCATGGAGCCGCCCAAGTCATTCGCCGCCGCAGATCTCCAAGCCGCCAAGAGCGCCGCCCTGGCCAACCTGCGTCTGGACGGACCAGTCGAGTTGGCCACCGCCCGCGGCCAATACGCGCCCGGCTGGCAAGGCAATCTACCGGCCCGCGGCTACCTCGAAGAAGACGGCGTAGCAGCCGATTCGACCACCGAGACCTATGCCGCCATCAAACTGGCGGTGGACACGCCCCGCTGGCAGGGCACACCGTTCTATCTCCAGGCCGGCAAGCGGCTTGGCCGCCGAGCTACCGAGGTGGCAATCGTTTTCAAGACCTCCGAATGGTTGGCCGCCTCCGGCTTGGGTGTTGGCGCAATGCAGGCCAACTCCCTGGTCACCCGCATCCAACCAGATCAGGGCATGAGCCTGAAAGTTGGCACCAAGGTTCCCCAGACCGCTTTGGCGGTCCGCGACGTGACCATGGATTTTGCTTACGGTCACGCTTTCACCGACGCCCTGCCTGACGCCTACGAACGCCTCATCTTGGACGTGCTCGATGCCGCCGACACGCTTTTCCCGTCCGCTGCGGAGATCGAAGCTTCGTGGCGGCTGATTGATCCAATCGAAGACTACTGGCGCAGCTCAGGCGAAGGCCCTGAACCCTATCCGGCCGGCACCTGGGGGCCCGCTGGTGGCCAAGCCCTGTTGGCCCGCGATGGACGCGAATGGAGGCGGCCGTGATAATCCCGCTGTATGCGACATCGACCGCGCAGGTGGCCAGCCGTTTGGTGGAACTGCGCTTAGACGGCGGCGTGGCCACTATTGGCCGGGTGTTGACGCTGGTAGTCCAGTGTGAGGCCGGGGCCATTGAAACCTCTATCCAGGCCGCCAACTTGGCCTCCATGGAACACCCTTGCCGGATTGTGGTGGTGACCCCTGAAGACCCGGATGGCCCGCCCTCTTTGGACGCCCAAATCCGGGTCGGCTCAGACGCCGGCGCCTCCGAAGTAGTGGTCTTGCGGCTGCGCGGACCAGCCAGCTTGCAACTCGATTCGGTGGTCACACCGATGCTGCTGCCGGACACGCCGGTGGTGGTCTGGTGGCCAGGCAGCCGGCCTCCAGTCCCAGCTGATGACCCCATTGGTCAGTTGGCCACCAGGCGAATAACGGACCTTTCAGCAGGACGCCTGGCGGATCCCGGCCCAGCCCAGCGGCAAGCCGACCTGCGGACACTGGCCGAAGGCTACCGCCCAGGTGACACCGATCTGTCCTGGACACGCCTGACACCATGGCGGGCACAACTGGCCGCCGCATTGGAGATCCCACCGGTTGAACCAGTCACCTCTGCCACCGTTTCCGGGCCTGGTTCGCCGGCACCTGACCTGATGGCGGCCTGGTTGGCTGACAGTCTTCAGGTGCCAGTCCGCCGCGAACTGACCGATTCAGATTTTCTGACCGCCGTAGAACTGCACCTATCGGGCGGCCGGCGGATCCTGTTTGACAAGGGCTTCGATGAATCCCAGGCGGTGCTGCGCATCACCGGTCAGGTGGACCGCGTGGTGGCGTTGGCTCGCTGTTCGCGAGCCGAGGCCCTGGCTGAGGAGCTGCGGCGCCTGGAACCAGATGAGGCCTACGGCCAATTGGTCCAAACTGCTGTTCCAGCCTTCATCGCGGCCGGTGGCATAGCCTGAACCGCTGACCGGAGGCGGTTCGGTTGGGCGACTGGGCGGCATCGGCAGCCTGATGGTGGGACCGACTAGCGGCGCTGCGTGAGAGTATTGGCGGGTGGTAACGAGCGAGCCGGTGCGGCTGAGCCTGGTGGTGCGGATGTATGAGGTGGAACGCTACCTACCGGACTTCTTGGATTCGTTGGGCGCCCAACAGCCGGGGCCTTACCAAGCCGAGTTGTTGCTGGTCGATGACGGCTCTCCGGACGGTTCTGGGCAGCTGGCAGCCGACTGGTTGGCCGAGGTCAGCGCTGAAAGTCTGTTCACCGGCCAAGTCATCAGCCAAGCCAACGCCGGGCCGTCCGCTGCCGCCAATGCCGGGTTGGACGCCGCCACCGGTGATTGGATTTCCTGGCCGGACCCGGACGACATGTTGGATGAGGGCTATTTGTCCGCGGTGGCCGAGTTCATCTTGGCGAATGGTGACCAACCGCCGGCCACTGTGGACACCAAACTGGTGATGTTCACCGAACCGGACGGGCTGATCGAGGACAGCTACGTTTACCGTTTCAAATACGAATCTGGCGCCCGGGTGGCCAGCCTGGCAGCAGAACCAACCCTGGTTACCGGGCGAACCAACAATGTCTTTTTCCAGTTGCCGCTGGTGCGGGAGTTTGGCCTGCGTTTCGACCCGCGAGTGCGGGCTTCTGAGGATGAACTGTTTGTCGCCTCCTATCTGCTTCAGGTGGATGATCCGCGGGTCGGCGTGTTGCCAGAGGCGCTCTACCTGTACCGGAGGCGGGCCGCCGGCGGCGGATTGGCGGCCGAGGCCGTTGCCCGGCCGGATTTCTTGACGATCCACATGAACCAGGTGGCGCTGCCGCTGGGCCGCCTGGCGGCCGAACGCAACCAGGGACGCATCCC
>JAIRTF010000029.1 GCA_031255075.1 Bifidobacteriaceae bacterium
TGGCAAAGGGCCAGGCATAGGCGAATCGAAGGGTTGTAGTCACCTTGTTCAATGGCGTTGACCGTCTGCCGGGCCACGCCCACTCGCTCGGCCAGGTCCGCCTGGGTCAGATCAAGGCCGGCCCGGGCCGCCTTCAGCCGCAAGTTCTTCGCCATGCGACAAACCGTAGCACAAACCTGACGTACTGTCATATATATCTGTCATTCAGGCCGCCGATGCCGCGCACCCGCCCGCCCACCTCCGGGACAGCACCCGAAATGCTCAGGTAAGGCGCCACCTGCCGCTAGCTCACCCCGTCGCCGCCCAGGGCTCGGCCATTCCACGGTGTCGAGAGCGACCCTCGCCCGGGCGCCAAACTCTCCAGAGGCTAGGCCGCGGCCTGCGACCTGGCCATCGACTTGCCATGAACTCGCCCTCCGCCGATTGGACAGCGGGCCGGTTGGCCTGGCATGCTGTAAGACCGTGCGTTCGCGCACACGGCCCCGTAGCGCAGTTGGTTAGCGTGCCGGCCTGTCACGCCGGAGGTCGCGGGTTCAAGTCCCGTCGGGGTCGCGGCTCGATAGCTCAGTTGGGAGAGCGTCCGCCTGAAAAGCGGAAGGTCACCGGATCGATGCCGGTTCGAGCCACAATTCTTTTCACTAAACCAGCCAACCAGTCAGGCGGTTGGTCTGTGCCACCAGGCCGGCGCCGGCCAATGAGGCAGTTGACAAAGTCCCCATCGCGCGCAAGACGGCCGAATGGCGTAGGCATCCACGTGCAGACAGTTCAAGCGGCATCGGCAGTGTCAGGAATTGCGGCACCGCGCCGGTTGAAGGCGCGCCAAACGGCCTGGTTGAGTCTGTGCTCTTGACTGCGCGGGCTGTCCCGCCCGCCTCATTCAGGCCCGGTCAGGCTCAGGGTTCTTCCGCGTGTTCGGTGTTCTCCAGCTCGTCGAACTCATACCGGGAGGCGTACTCCGCGTATGGATCGTCTTCATTCGTCGAATCGGCAGAGCCGCTCAACTCGCGTTCCAGTGCCCGGTAGTCAGTCTCCGGGGTGTAGTACTTGAGTCTCCGAGCGACCTTGGTTTGCTTTGCCTTTTGACGGCCGCGCCCCATGTACGTGACCCCCTCGCGCTATCTGGTCGGCATGATCGTATGCGCCTACGTTACAAGATCCACCTAGGACTAGTCGAACTCGCAGGCCACAATTGCTCAACTTTGTAGTCTAGCCCCGGTACTGATCAACCATCAGCACCGGTCCTCCCGCAGAACCTTTGGCGTCACTTACCAGGTCTGAGGGCCGGGCTTTGTGCTCGTCTGCGGCAGCCTGCAGGTCGGTCAGCAACGTCACCCGGCCAATCGGGACGGCCTGTTCGCCGGCTTCAGCCAAGGCGGCCAGGGCGTCATCGGCCCGGGCGGGAGAAACCACCGCCGCCATCCCGATGCCCAGGTTGACGGCCCGTTCCAAGTCCTCCCAGGAGACTTGGCCGGCCTCATGCAACACCTGGAACACTGGCGGCACCGGCCAGGAGGTGCGCGAAACCACCGCCCCCAGGTTGGCTGGCAGCACCCGGGACAGATTGGCGGCCAGGCCACCACCGGTGACATGCGACAAAGCGTGCAGATCAGCCCCCAGACGTTCCAAGAGTTGCTGAACCGGTTTGGCGTACAGCCGCGTCGGTTCCAGCACCTCTTCCCCAAAGGTGCGCCCAAATTCGGGGCAGTGGCGGTCCCAAGCCCAATCCAGTTCCCTGGCTACCGCCCGGACCAGTGAGTAGCCGTTGGAATGCAGGCCAGATGAGGCGACGCCCAGGACCACATCGCCTTGCGCCACTCGCTCCGGCCCCAGGATCTGGTCGCGTTCAACCACCCCGACCGCGGCACCCGCCAGGTCGTATTCGCCGGGCCGCATCACGCCGGGGTGTTCGGCCGTTTCGCCGCCGATCAGAGCCGTGCCGGTTTCCCAGCAGGCCTGGGCGATGCCGCGCACCACCTCCGCGACAACTTCCGGCTCAACCTTGCCCACAGCTATGTAGTCGGTCATGAACAACGGTTTGGCTCCGCACATGACCAGGTCATCAACCACCATGCCGACCAAGTCGAAGCCGACGGTTCCGTGGATCCCCATGGCTTGGGCGATTACCAGTTTGGTTCCCACTCCGTCAGTGGAGGTGGCCAACACCGGGTGGTGGTAAGCCAGCAATCCGCTGGCGTCCCACAGGCCGGCGAAGCCGCCTAGTCCACCAATCGCTTCAGGTCCCAGTGTTTTGCTGATGGATTCCCGCATCAATTCGACGGCCCTGTCGCCAGCCGCCGTGTCAACTCCGGCCCGTTCGTAGGCCCCGGGCGCCATCAGGGACGCTCCAACGCGCTGGCGCCGCCCACACCGGGTGTCGACAATGCCATGCCGCCTGGTGAAGCGACCCATGGACCCTGACCGGCTGGAGCGTTCGCGCCGCTGGTACCCGTCGCCTCGGCCCGGTCCCGGCTCTCACTGGCGCTGGCCACCGCCTCAGCTAGGGCTTCTTGCGGGCTTTGGGGCGCGGCATCGACCGCCGGGGCGGCTGGCTGATCGCCTAACAGGAACTTGCCCAACTCTCTGGCCTCTGGCTGTACATAAATCGGGTATTCGCCGGTGAAGCAGGCCCGGCAGAGGCTGTCCGGCGCCTGGCCGGAGGCCGCGATCAGCCCTTCCAGCGAGATGTAGCCGAGCGAGTCCGCTTCGATTGACTGGCGGATTTCCTCAACGCCCAGGCCGGTGGCGATCAGTTCGGCGCGGCTGGCGAAGTCAATCCCGTAGAAGCAGGGCCACATCACCGGCGGGCTGGAAATCCGCACGTGAACCTCCGCAGCGCCGGCTGCCCTCAACATGCGGACCACCGCACGCTGGGTGTTACCGCGGACAATCGAATCATCCACCACAATCAGGCGCTTGCCCCGAATGACCTCTTTCAAGGGGTTCAGCTTCAGCCGAATGCCCAGCTGGCGAATGGTTTGCGAAGGCTGAATGAACGTCCGCCCCACGTAGGCGTTCTTGGTCAGGCCTTGGGCAAACTCAATGCCGCTCTGGGCGGCGTAGCCAATCGCGGCGGGTGTCCCGGAAGACGGCACTGGAATGACCAGGTCAGCCTCCACCGGGTGTTCCCGGGCCAGAGTGCGGCCCATCTCCAACCGGGCGGCGTTGACTGAGCGGCCGGCTAGGACGCTATCTGGCCGGGACAGGTAGACATACTCGAACAAGCAGGTGGCCGGCGTGGGCTCGGCAAACTTCTCCGACCGCAGGCCGTCGTGGTCTATGGCGATCAACTCGCCTGGGGCCACGTCCCGCACAAACACCGCGCCCACAATGTCCAAGGCGGCTGTCTCTGAGGCAACCACCCAGCCGTTCTCCAACCGGCCCAGCGCCAACGGCCTGACCCCGTGCGGATCGCGGGCCGCGTACAAGGTGGTTTCATCCATAAACACCACGGAGAAAGCACCTTTGGTTTGGGACAACACTTCCATGGCGGTCTGCCCCAGGGTGTGGTCCAAGTCCCCGGACAGCAGGCCAGTCAAAATAGCTGTGTCGCTGGTGGCGTTGGCGGCGGCCTTAGGATCACGTTCCGCGAGCTGCTGAGCCAACTCCCGGCTGTTGGTCAGGTTGCCGTTGTGTGCCAGCGCCACTGATCCGCCCGCTGTTGGCCCCAGTGTGGGCTGCGCATTTTGCCAGGTGGAGCCGCCGGTGGTGGAGTAGCGGGTGTGGCCAACGGCCATGAAGCCCTCCAACGAGGCCAGAGTCGGCTCATTGAACACCTGCGAAACCAGGCCCATGTCTTTGTAGACCCTGATTCGCCTGCCGTCTGAACTGGCAATCCCGGCCGATTCCTGGCCGCGGTGCTGCAGGGCGTACAACCCGAAGTACGCCATCTTGGCGGTCTCTTCGCCCGGCGCCCAGACGCCGAACACTCCGCATTCGTCCTGAGGTCCCTTTTCGCCCGGCAACAAGTCGTGACCGAGCCGTCCGTCTCCGCGTGGCACTGTCCAATGGTTCCACATTCCACCCCGTCGTAACCGGCTGCCACCCACACCCGCCACCACTCGGCCACCCCACGCGCCCGCC
>JAIRTF010000030.1 GCA_031255075.1 Bifidobacteriaceae bacterium
CAAACCCGCAACTAATCGAACGCCGCATCGACGGACTCCATATCTCACACCGGAACTCAGGCGGCGGCTAGCCCATACCGCGCCTATAACGGCCCAATTCTACTGGGCTAACCCCACCACGCTCCACAGAAAAATGCACGCCGCCCTATAAACACCTGGCACGCCCAGTTGCCACATCGCTGTCAGATGGCAGTGCTACCTACAGACGCATCTGGCGACCTCCGCCGCGCAGGGCAGTCCGATGCCGCGCCAGCGGTCTCCTTGCCCGCGGAGTGTCGTAATGGCTGGCCAGAGCCGGCGAGAGGGTTCTCCAAGCGCTCGGCCGATCGCGCGGCATCGGCAGCGATGGTCTATGTCACGCTGGGGAGGCCGACCTCTTGGCGCCTACTTGACGCCTGGGCAGCGGGCGATTTCTGCATCAATTCTCTTGGCGGTGCCAAACAGGTCGTATTTGTCTCTGGCTACGTAGAACTCCGTCATGAACTGCTCCTGCTCAGCCTTGGGCATCGAGCTCAAACTGCCATCCAGGAGAATGCGGTTCATCTCAGGTTCCTCACGCACGAACGCCAGCTGCAACTCAATGTCCTTCTTGATCGATGCCGGCGCCGCCTCGAGATACTGCTCGAAACGCGCCTCAATTTCTTCGACCGTGTCCGTGATGGTGAGGTCGCTGGTGACCACCGCGCAGAAATCCCGGCCCTTGTTGCCTTTCCAAATCATGAAGCCGCCACCCACCGCCAGCAGGACCGCCGCTGCGGCGCCGATGATGATCAATCGCTTGCCTCTCTTGGGCGCGGCAGGCGGGAGGGGAGGCAGCGGCTCTGGGGGAGTGAATTTGGGCGGCCCGAAAACGCTGCTGTCCAGGTGGCTGGGGGCGGCGGCATCGGCATCCAAGCCGTTGGCGGGCTGAAACCCGGCAGGCGCGGCGGGCGGCTGGCCCGGCAGATCTGAAGTGGGCTCCGTCATGTGATCCTCCCTCCCGAAAACCTCTGCGGCCCGGCCAGCCTAGCGCGGAGCACCGCCGCAAGAAGTGATCTCAGCGCAAACGGGCCGCTGTTGAACTAGCGGCGCGCCGCTGGCTTGGCAACGGTCTTGCAGCGCCTGACTCATTTCTGCGCGCTTGGGGTCCGGCGCCAAACACAGCCACGGGCTGGCGCTACTGGCGGCCCTCTAGGCGAGCGACCTGCTCCTGGAGTGAGGCCACCGTGGCTTCCAGATCCTGCATGGCAGCCACCACGGCGTCGAGAAAGGCGTCAACCTCCAGCAGATCATAACCCTGGCCAAATTTGGCGATGGGGAAGACGGCGTCCGCCACTTCCTGAGAGGTGAGGCGCGGATTCAGATCACTTGTCATAGGACCATTCTTCCAGGCGTACGCCCTACACCGTTCGGCCGACGGACATTCCTGTCTCGCTGGCGCAACGTACAACTTCGAGGCTCTGATGTACAATCGAACCGTGATACGGATGAAGGCCGCGCAGGTGCGGCAAAACTTCGCCGAGACTCTCAGGCGGTCCCATGACGACCCGGTAGCGATCGAACGTCGGGGCAAGCTGGTGGCGGTCCTGGTCGGCGCCGACCAATTTGAGCAAATGCGGCAGGCCATGGAAGACCTGGAAGACATCGCCGCCTTTGACGCCGCCATGGCCGAAGAAGGGCCAAACCTTCCGTGGCAGCAGGCCAAGGCAGACTTGGGCTGGGCGTGACCTACCGAATCGAGCTCCGGCCCGCGGCGATGCGGGCCCTGCGGAAGATCGATACGCGCGACAGAGCACGAATTCAGGCAGCTATCTCGCTGCTGGCCGTGGATCCGCGACCGCCCGGCGCCAGGACCCTGCAGGGTAGGGACGGCCTACGGGTAAGAGTCGGCAACTATCGCATTCTGTACACCGTCGAAGATCAGGTCCTGCTGGTCGTGGTCGTAACCCTGGGGCACCGACGCGACGTCTACGAACGCTAAAGTCACGCCCAGCCGCCGGCGCGCCATCGCCCCTTGAGGAAACCACCGCCAAGCTTCTCAGCCGTCTCCCGGCTGGCGACTGACCCGAGGCGCTCATCGGTCAAGAACCCCAGCCTTGCCTTCAGGTTGGCAAGGCACCTCTTGGGGAGAGCGGGTGGCACAGTCAGGTCCAGGGGCGCTCGACTATCCGCTGGTACACGAGCCGTGTCAACTCATCGGAATGATGGCGGGCCTGCAGCGATCCCCCAGGGCGCCGCATGATCTGAATCGCTAGCGCTCGCACTCCGGTCAGTTCTTCCTTGGACAGTCGCTGAACACCGAAGACGCCAAGTGGCATCGTAATCACGTCAACAGGCGCGATGGTGTAAGCGCGAGGATGATGACCGAATATCACGGGATGGCCATCGATCAGTTCGCAGACGTCGCTGCCGACCTCTGCCAATCCATGTGGCAACTCTCCTGCCAACAGGAATGTGCCAGGGAGAGCGTTCACGGACACCATTGGCGTCCCACCCTGACAAATTGAGCCCTCCGGGGACAGGCCCCACCGGATGGGGAAGTAGGCAAGCTCAAGTGGTCCAACATTGAGAGTTGCGAAGCGGCCACCCGCTGTCCGCGGACAATCAGACAGAGTCCAGAAGCGCTTCTCAAGCTCACAGGCAGAGGGGAGCACGAGCGCCACCAACTGCGCCAATTCATCTATGACGGCTTCCCAGATTGCGCGACCATTGCCCAGATTGGCCTGGGCGGCGCGGGCTGAGAGAAGCCGGGGCTGAGCGCCAGGCACGCGAGTTGCGGCCCTCACAAAGGACCCCAGTTCATACTTTGCACCGCCAGTCGCCCAGTGTTCCTGCATGGTCAAAGGGACTACCCCATCCAAAGCCGACGGTTCTGCATGCCCCAAGTTCCACACTCGGTTACGGAGTCTGAAGCCTTGCGTGCGTTGCTGATGAATCATGGCTCGCTCCGCAGCGTTCATCGGCCCCGCAGGAATCTGCATGAACCCGAAACCAATGATGTCGCGCCAAGCGGCGTGATGCCTTGATCTGTGCCGGTGAGACTGGAAGCGTTCGACCACGTCCGAAGCTTGGCCCACGTATCTGTCGCCGTCCGCAAACTCGAGCACGTAAATGCCCCGGCGCCCATCGGGCGCCACGAATGGTGCTACCGATTCCGCGCCGTCCAGAACCCACCACCGCAGTTCACCCAGGGGCTCGTCATCGTCCATGATTCGCCGCATGCGCTGAACCCTAGTTCGCCGTAAGTACGGGGGCGATGGTGGATCCGAAGGTGAGGCTAGTAGGGCATGTCGCAGTAGAAGCGGGCGGCGCCGCCGTCTGGGGCTTGGACTTCGAAGATGGCATCGCGGTTGAGCCAGATGGCGGCCGTGTCAGGGTCAGGCGCTTTGGGGCACGGAGCCGGAGTGGGAGATAGAACAGCGTCCTTTCCAGGCCAAGCGGACTCTCCATTGAAGCCGGCGAAGGCTTCTTCGGCGGCCTCGGCAGTACGCCACTGGCCGGCCATGAGCAGGATCTCATGGGTGCCGTCGGAGTATTTCAGGACATAGGCGTCAAAGGCCTTGGCATCCTTCCAGAGCGCATTGTCTTCTTCGCCCACCAGCACATACGCGCCAACCGTGGACGGCATGGAGTTGTAGAAGGCGCTGCCCTCAGATCGAGGGGAAGGAGTGATGACCGGCGTGGGGGCCGGTGCGGTGATGGTTTCAGCCGGCTTGGTGGGCTTAGGATCAGACTCCTTGTCCGGGCCGATCACGAAGTAGCCCACCACTACGCCCGCCACCAGAAACAGGCCCAGCAGGCCAGCCCACACCCAGGTCATGGGACGCGGCCGGGCGTCCTTCGAGTGACGACCGTTCGATTCTTCCGTCATTCAACCAATCTCCCTTGTTTTAGGCACCCCGCGAGGCCCACCTGGTGTAGTCCTGTCTTCGCAAGAACCTGGCGACCCCGCCACATTTGGCTAGCCCACATGGCCGCGGCGGACCGGTGAGCAGGGGTCTCCTTAAAGACTAAGCCAAGCATCAGTTGGGCTCTGAACGGCGGCCAACCGGCCGTGCGCCGTGAGATGGCCCAGCCAAGACCGACCGTTTTTGCACTATCATTACCCACCAGTTGCCCACTTTAGACCGAGGTGAACTTGGATGCCACAAACTCAGTTGGACCTTGTAGTGGTTGCGAACCGCCTGCCCATAGACGTCAGCTGCGAAGGCGGACAGCTGAGCTACGGGCGTTCCCCAGGCGGGCTGGTAACAGCTTTGGAACCGGTGCTGTCCCAACGCGGCGGAGCCTGGGTTGGCTGGCCGGGCGCCCCTGACCTGGCCTTTGACCCAGTCGAAATCGACGGATTGCTGTCCATCCCGGTGAGCCTCAGCCAGTTAGAGATTTGCAACTACTACGAGGGTTTCTCCAACGCCACTTTGTGGCCGCTGTACCACGACGTGATCACACCGCCGAAGTACCACCGCGAATGGCATGAGGCCTACCGAGCGGTCAACACCAAGTTCGCCACCGCCGCTGCCGAAGCGGCCGCCCCAGGCGCCACCGTTTGGGTCCACGACTACCAACTTCAACTGGTGCCAGCCATGATCAAGCAGCTCCGCCCGGACGTGCGGGTGGGCTTCTTCAACCACATCCCCTTCCCGCCGGAGGCGCTGTTCGCCCAACTCCCCTGGCGCCGCGAAATCCTGATGGGCTTACTGGGCGCGGACCTGATTGGCTTCCAGCGGGCTCAAGACGCCGGCAACTTCCGGTCTTGTGTACGCCGGCTGGCGGGCCTCACCACGCGGGGCCGTTCGGTGCGTGTACCAGGGGCTGGCGGCACCTGGCGTGATGTTCTGTGTACCGCCTTCCCAATTTCGATTGACTCAGCTGCCGTAGCCGCCCGGGCCCGCCAGCCGTCCGTCCAAGCCAGAGCCCGCGAAATCAGAGCCGAACTGGGCAACCCGGATTGCATCTTGTTTGGCGTGGACCGCCTGGACTACACCAAAGGCATTGCCCACCGCCTCAAGGCCTACGAAGAACTCCTCCGCGAAGGCCGCCTGAAAGTCCCCGGCGTGGCAATGGTGCAGGTCGCCAGCCCGTCCCGCGACAACGTCAGCGCCTACCAAACCCTCAGGGACGATGTCGAAACCACCGTTGGCCGAATCGCCGGAGACTTCGGATCGCTGTCCTCCCCCGCCATCCACTACCTCCACCAAACCCAAGACGCGGACGAAATGGCAGCCCTCTACCTGGCCGCAGACGTCATGTTGGTCACCGCCCTGCGCGACGGCATGAACCTGGTCGCCAAGGAATATGTGGCCAGCCGCGTAGACGGCGCCGGCGCCCTGGTGCTGTCCGAATTCACCGGCGCCGCAGACGAACTGCGCCAGGCTTTGCTGGTCAACCCACACGACATCGACGGCCTGAAAGCTACCATCCTGCGCGGCGTGGCCATGCCGCCCAAAGAACAACGCCGCCGCATGCAGGCCCTGCGCCGCCGCGTCATGGATCACGACGTGGCCGCCTGGGCGTCCGGTTTCCTGGCCGCGCTGGGCGGGTGGTGAGGCGTTGGCCAGCA
>JAIRTF010000049.1 GCA_031255075.1 Bifidobacteriaceae bacterium
ACAGCCATGCCGCCGAATTCCATACCGGCTACCAGTTCGGCTTTGGTGGCGGCGGCCGCCTCGATGGAACCGAAGGTGCCAAGGTGGGATTTGCCCACGCCCAGCACTACGGCCACATCTGGTGGGGCGATGCGCGCCAGGCCGGCAATCTCGCCAGGATGGTTGGCGCCCACCTCTACGACCAGATATCTGGTGTCCAGACCGGCCCGCGCCACGGTCAGCGGCACACCGAGGTGGTTGTTCAGCGAACCGAAGGACGCCACGGTGGGGCCTTGGCTGCGGAAGATCCGTGCCACCAAGTCTTTGGTGGTGGTCTTGCCGACTGATCCGGTAATCGCCACCACTTTGAGGTCCGGATTGGCCACCCGCGCGCGGCGCAAAGCCACCTCGGCGATCTGTCCCAGCGCCGCCACCGGGTCTGGCACCAAGACGGTTGGTCCGGGAACTGGGCGGCCCACTACGGCCAAGGGTGAACCGGCGGCCACTGCGGCATCGACAAAATCGATGCCATCTACCCGTGTGCCCTCCAAAGCCACGAACACAGTGCCGGGGCCGGCCAGACGCGAATCTATGACCAAGCCGGTCAGTTCTGCGTTTGGGTCAACTTGAGGGCTCAGCTCGCCACCGACGGCGGTGGCCAAAGCCTGTGCCTTCCATGGGATCACGGGTTCAGTTCTTCCTTCCGTTCAAGCGCCGCACGGGCAACTGTCGCGTCATGGTGGGGACGCAGTTCGTGGCCGTAGTCAATTGTTGTCTCATGGCCCTTGCCAAGTATCACCACCGTGTCCGCGGGTCCCGTTCCAGCTATGGCCTGGCCGATGGCGTGCCCCCGGTCAGCGATTTCCCTGACGTTTGGCCCGGCACCGGACAGCACGGCTGACCGGATCATGGCTGGGTCTTCGCCCCGCGGATTATCGTCGGTAACGAATACCAAGTCTGCCACCTTCGCGGCTGCGGCGCCCATCAGCTGGCGCTTGCCGTGGTCGCGTTCACCACCGGCACCCAATACGGCGATCAACCGGCCGGCGGTATGCGGCCGCAAAGCTTGCAAAACCCTGGCCACAGATTCTGGGGCGTGGGCGTAATCCACCACCACATAGGGGCTGCCCGGCGGCCCGCTGACCGGTTCCATACGGCCCGGAACCGACCTGACCCCGGCCACGGCTTTGGCTGCCTGGGCTGGGTCCACGCCCAAGATTATGGCGCTGGCCAGCGCCAACGCCGCGTTGGCCACGTTGTAGGAACCGGGGATGGCCACTTCCGCAGCCAGTGGCACCCCGCCATCGCGTGACAGTTCAAACCGTTCGGCCCCCCGCAGTTGGGCACCGCTGACCTGCTGATAGAACCAATCGGCGCCGGCTTCATGGCTGAGCGTTTCGACCGGAATGGTTGCCTCGGTGGCCAGCCGCGCACCCCACGGTGTGTCCACGTCAACCAGTCCCAAGGCCGCGTGCGCGGCGGTGAAAGCCTTGGCTTTGGCGGCGAAATAGTCCTCCATGGTGCGGTGGTAATCAAGGTGGTCACGGGTCAGATTGGTGAAGGCCATCAAGTCGAAGATAAAGCCGTCCACCCGGTGCAAATCCAAAGCGTGGGATGAAACTTCCATCACCAAAGCCCGCACCCCGCGTTCCACCATGGCCGCGAAGGCGGCCTGCAAAGCCGGTGCTTCCGGAGTGGTGCGGGTAGACACGGCCGCTTCGCCGCCAATCCGGCTGACAATGGTGCCCAGCAACGCCACCTCGCCGAACTTGGGTGCCAACCCGGCTTCCAACAAATGCGCCACCGTGGTTTTACCGTTGGTGCCGGTCACCCCAACCAGGGCTAGTCGCTCCGCCGGATGCCCGTAGAACCAAGCCGAAAAGGCCCCCAGTTTGGCCCGCAGATCATCAACCACCAGCCGTG
Source organism: Bifidobacteriaceae bacterium (assembly GCA_031255075.1). Taxonomy (GTDB): domain Bacteria; phylum Actinomycetota; class Actinomycetes; order Actinomycetales; family WQXJ01; genus JAIRTF01. Next base: position 1,903 of record JAIRTF010000049.1, read on the forward strand.
GAGTAGCGGGATCAACCAACGCTTCACCCACCCGGTCGGTCAGCACTGCGGCGGCACCGCCAGCCAAGGCCGCCGCCGCGAACCGCGCGCCATGGGTCTTGGCGCCCGGCAACGCCACGAACAGGTCACCAGGCTGAACAGCTTTCGAATCGAGGGTCAAACCGTGCAAAGCCGGGGCGGCGCCAACCAGGCGGGCGCCGGGAAGGGCGGGCGCGGCATCGGCCAAACTGTGGGACGGCGGATGAGCTGGGCGCAGCATGGCGCTCACCATGTCAACGGCATGACGGGCGCGGGTGTCACCGAGGGCGCCACCCCCAACCGGTCTACCGCCACCGTGGCCACCCGTTCGAAGACCGGTGCGGCCACTTCGGAGCCGTAGATGCCGCCCTTCGGGTCGATCAGGAACGCGCCAATCGCCACGCGGGGGCTCTCAGCCGGGACCAAACCGACAAACGAACCAACGTGTTTCCACTGGTCGTCTTCCCACATTTGCGAGGTGCCGGTCTTGCCGGCCGTCCGGTAACCGTCCACGGCGGCTGTCTTGCCGGTGCCGGATCCGACGACCTGCTCCATCATGGTGACCAACTGGCCGGCGGTTTCCTCAGACACCACCCGGGTCGGTTCCGGCAGATCGCTGGGCGTGAAGTTACCGCCCGGGCAGGTTGCGCCTTTGACCAGGTGTGGCGTGGCCCTGAGGCCGCCGTTCCCCAGGGTCGCGAACACTTCGGTAGCTTGCAGGGCGGTCACCGAAACACCCTGGCCAAACAGCACCGCGTTGCGGGTCCGCCCATCCCAGTAGGCGCCGCCGTCGGTTGGGTAGACGCCCGGCTTGTGGACCATGCCTTCAGCTTCCAACCGCAACTCCACACCGGTTTTCTCACCGAAGCCGAACTTCTTCAGATAGTCGTAACGGACCTGGTCAGGGACTGGTTGGCCGGCCATCACCGTGCCCACGTTGGAAGACATGGCCAAAATCCCGGCCAGCGTCCAGCTTTCTTGGCCGTGGCCGTGTGAATCCTGGAAGGTTTGGCCGCCAACGGTCCACACTGCTGGCACCGAATACTGTGAGGCGGGTGTGGCGTAGCCCTCTTCGATCAGCATTGACATGGTCACAACTTTGCCGGTAGAGCCCGGCTCGAAGACGTTCTCCACCGCGCGGGAGTTGGTGTAGTCAACGGTCTGGCCGGTCGGGTTGGACGGGTCCGGCGTGTCAGAATCCGCCAGGGCCAGGATTTCGCCGGTGGTGGTGTCAATGGCAACCACCATGCCGGCCCGGGCGTCCCACTTGTCGACCGCTTCTTGGATGGCTTCTTGGGCTTCGAACTGCAAGGCCGAATCAATCGTCAACGTCACATCGCAGCCTGGTTCGGCCGGATCAGAGTTGACCCTGCCGCCGGGGATGGGCTGACCGTAGCCGCCGGTTTCGGTGACGGTTTTGCCGGCCTTGCCGGCCAAACGGTCTGTCAGCACGTCCTCCATGCCGGTGTAGAACTTCTCCCCTTCATGGGTGTCCAGTTCATATTGGTAGCCAATCAGGTTGCCGGCCACTGTTCCGGCCGGGTATGACCGCACGTAGTGCTTGATCGAATAGACGCCAATATCAACCCGCTTGTCCCAGTACTGATCCACCAGCGCTTTAACTGGGTCCCACTGTTCTTGGGTGGCGTGCTTGATCAGCACCACCCATTCTTTGGTCTTGTCAGACAGCTTGGTTTCCAGTTCGGCCTGATCAGTCTTCAGCAGTGGCGCCAGTTGCCGGGCCAACTCCGCCGGCCCCAGGCCCCGGTAGCGGCCCGAATCGCTGGTGGCGTTGATGATCCGCGGGTTGGCCTGAACCTCATAGCGGACCACGTCCGCGGCCAACACAGTGCCATCAGCGGAGATAATCTTGCCGCGTTGGGCTGGTTCAACCCGGGTGGTCATGCGGTTGTCTTGCCCTTCAGCGGCCAGGGCCGGCCCCTCAAAGGCTTGGATGTGAACAATCCGGCCGGCGAATCCCACCAGCACCGCCACCAACATGATCAACACCAGCCGCTGACGGCGTTCGGGGTGTCCCAGTCCGGTGACTCCCATCCAGAAGCTGCCGCCGCCGGCCGCTCCAGCCCGCGCTGGGCGGGTTGATGCCTGCCGGGCCAGGATTGGACTCTTGTTTGCTGTCCTGTTCGATGCCGCGCCGCCGGTCCCGTTGGACGTGGCACTTGACCGCCGGGCAGTTGAACCGCCGGTCGGGTGGGTGGAGGCTGGCGTGCCGCGCCGGGTTGCTTCGGTTCGGCGGGTTGAGTCCCGGCCGGACTGAGACAAGCTCTGCGGTCCGCG
>JAIRTF010000174.1 GCA_031255075.1 Bifidobacteriaceae bacterium
AGCACAAAGCTGCCCACAAAGCTGGCCATGATCAAAGTGTTGACGCACGGCGAATCCCACCCTTCGCCCAGCAGCGCACAGGTTCCGACCAGCGCGTTGACCGCTCCTTGTTCAAAGGCCGCGGTCACCACCGCCACCTTGGCTCGGTTGGAGCCGGCAAAGTTGACCCGCACATAGCCGGTCTGACCGAGCGGCGTGCAACTGACCTCCACCCCTTGGGCAGCGGCGGCGGCCAGCAGCGGTTCCAGACGGGCTTGCGGCCAGACCACCAATGAGCCGGAAACCAGGCCAACGTCCAACCCGGCCGGCAAAGCCCGCCGCAGCACCTCGAACACGGGCACCACACCAATGGCCGTGATCGGCTTGGGGGCCTCGCCTGGGGCGCCGACCACATTTAGGTGGTCTGCCCGGATGTAGTCCGTCAACACCACCAGGCGCAGTCCACTGCCTAAGGCGGCCGCCTCGGCTGTGGCGATTTGTTCAATGGCGGTTAGTTTGCCCAGCGAGTTGGTCAGCAGCCGGTCCAGTTCCAGGCTTCGGACCAGTTGGAATTCACGCATGTGATAGACCCGATGCCGCCGTCCCAGTTCCGCCACCGCCTGGCCCAGCGAACCGAACAGTACGGCGTTGTCTGGGTCCACCATGAATTCGGCGGCCTGGGCCGCCACCGCCATAGTCAGGCGTGGTTCTTTCAGACCACCGGCCAGAGCCTGGGCCAACTCATCAGGCACCGCCACCCCGGCCCAGCGGGCCAAGACCACCAACGCCAAGGCACCATCGGCCTGTTCATAGAGCACGTCCACTTCAGGCAGTTCCTGCCTGGAAGCGGACCGCTGAAGTGCTGACAGACAGCTTTGGATGGCCTGCTTCAGGATGCTGCCGCCGGCGAGTTCCTCCAGGAAGGCTCTGGTGTTGGCCTTATGGGCGGCCAGGATCTTCTTGTCTTCAGCGGTGGGGGTGGTGAAGTAGATGTAGTCCTGGTGGGGACACAGTGTCCCATCTGCCACCAGCTGCGGAACGAAGATCTCTTCGTCAATGGGGCCGCACAGTTGCACGTAGCGTTCCCATTCGCCGCTGTCCGCGTCATAGGGCGGGGTGGCTGTCAGAGAGATGATCTGCACCGTGCTGCCTAGTTGTTGCAGCAGGCTGGTCAGCGCCTTGTGCCATTCGCGCCGCAGGTGGTGGGCCTCGTCAAGGCAGATAGTCGTAATACCTTTGTCCCGCAAAGTACTTACCAGGTCAAACGCTGTGTAGTCAGGTTCGGCGCCGGCCACCTGACCCGCGGGTGGCTGCTCCGAAAGCCCTGGCGCGGCATCGGGCAGATCCTCTTCTGCGGGCTCCCCAGCCTGGGCGCCCCCTGGCGCCAACCGGCGGTAGGCGGCGTGGACGGCCTGGTAGGTGACAGAGGTGATCAAACCCGGTTGACGCAGATCATGCGACACGTACCGGCCCAGGTCAGCGCCCGGCGGCAAGAACATGTCAGCCAACCGTTCGCCCCACTGCTGGCTGATCACCAAAGTCGGCGAGATCACCAACGCCCCCGCCCCCAGGTAGCGAATCAACTCCAAACCCAACACCGTCTTACCGCTGCCGGGCGCGGCCACCACATGAATCCGTCCATCCACCAGATGGCCCTCCACCTGGTCCAACAGCGCCGCCTGATACGGGCGGAACTGTCCCCGAAAAGCAATCTCGCCAAAGCTGGGCGGTCCGGTTTCAGGCACAGCCGCCGCCCAACCAAACCCGGCGCGATGCCAAAGCCGGCCCAACGAGGGGTGGCCACGCGGCATCGGCCAACCGGACGGGGTCAAAGCCGGCCGGCGTCACTAGCGGCGGGCGACTCGGGGGAATTCCCATACCAGCATTGTGGCAGCAGTTCGCTACCCTGTTACGGGGCTAGACGCGGGCGCGCCCAGCGCTTCGGACCGCCAGGCCACCAGAAAGGACTTGTCATGCCGGGAATTGTGCTGGTGGGCGCCCAGTGGGGAGATGAGGGCAAAGGCAAGGCAACCGATCTGCTTGGCCAAGACGTGGACTATGTGGTCAAGTTCAACGGCGGCAACAACGCCGGCCACACGGTGGTCATTGGCGGCCAAACCTACGCTCTGCATTTGCTGCCATCAGGCATTTTGACTCCCGGCGTGATCCCAGTCATCGGCAACGGCGTGGTGATTGACGTAGAGGTGCTGTTCCACGAACTGGCCACCTTGGATTCACGCGGCATTGACACCTCGCGATTGCTGGTTTCCTCCAACGCGCATGTCATCCCCAGCTACAACCGCACCATGGACAAGGTCACCGAACGGTTCTTGGGCAAGCGTCAGATCGGCACCACCGGCCGCGGCATTGGTCCAACGTATGCGGACAAAATGCAACGAGTCGGGGTACGCGTCCAAGACCTGTTTGATCCGTCAATTCTGCGCCAGAAGGTTGAAGGCGCGTTGATGCAGAAGAACCATCTGTTGGTGAAGGTCTACAACCGCCGCGCCATCACCGTAGATGAAGTGGTCGAGGAATTGACCTCCTACGCGGACCGGTTGCGTCCCATGGTGGCTGATACGTCCTTGATCCTGAACCAGGCTTTGGACCGTGGCGAAACGGTCCTGTTTGAAGGCGGCCAGGCCACCATGTTGGATGTGGACCATGGCACCTACCCCTTTGTGACCAGCTCTAACGCTACTGCTGGCGGTGCCTGCACCGGCACCGGCGTAGGGCCGGGCCGGATTGACCGGGTGGTCGCAGTGGTCAAGGCCTATGCCACCCGGGTGGGTGCCGGCCCGTTTGTCACCGAGTTGCACGATGCCGCCGGCGAACGTCTCCGTGCCACCGGCCAGGAATACGGGGTCACCACCGGACGGCCACGGCGCTGCGGTTGGTATGACACGCTGGTGGCTCGGTATGCCGCCCGCGTCAACGGTGTGACAGATTTCGTGTTGACCAAGCTGGATGTACTGACCGGTTGGGAAGACATTCCGGTCTGTGTGGGCTATGACGTGAACGGCACGGTGATGCGTGAGCTGCCGGTGTCACAGAGCGACATTCACCACGCCCGGCCGGTCTACGAATATCTGCCTGGCTGGTATGAAGACATTTCTTCAGCCCGTTCATTTGGGCAGTTGCCACCCAACGCCCAGGCCTATGTCAAAGCGGTTGAGGAGATGTCTGGGGCGCGGATTTCGGTGATCGGTGTGGGGGCCGGCCGGGACGCCATCATCCAGCG
>JAIRTF010000181.1 GCA_031255075.1 Bifidobacteriaceae bacterium
GCCGGCGCGCAATAGGCTGTACGTCGTGTCTAAGGCCGCTCCGATCAGCTTCCAAGCGGCGGTGGTGTTGGCTCTGGCGGCACAGCTGTCTGTCAACGCGGGCTCAGGCTTCGCGGTGCGAGCCTTCGAAGTGACCGGGCCGGCGGCCATGGTGCTGCTCCGCAACGGCATCGCGGCAGTAGTGGTGTTGGCACTGATCCGGCCAAAGCTGAACCAGGTCACCCGACGCGGCTGGATGGCGGTGGGTGCCTACGGACTGGCGCTGGCGGGCATGAATTCGCTGTTCTATGAGGCGATTGACCTGATCCCGGTGGGACCAGCCGTGACCATCGAAATGCTGGGGCCATTGGCGCTATCAGTGGTCTTGGCCCGCCAAGCGCGGGCCTGGTTGTGGGCGGGTACGGCACTGGTCGGGGTGCTGATGTTGTCCGGTTTTGACCTAGGTGGCGTCAATCTGGTTGGCGCTGGCCTGGTGCTGGCTGCCGGTGCCTGCTGGGCTGCCTACATCCTGGCTGCCCGCTGGGTGGGACGCGAATTCGCCTCAGCGGACGGTTTGGCCCTGGGCTTCGCGGTGGCCGGTCTGCTGTCCGTGCCACGCGGCATCGGCCCGCTGGTGGACAGCGGGTGGAGTTGGCAGGTGGCGGGCTGGGGGCTGCTGGTGGCAATGCTGGGCACGCTGGTGCCGTATTGGCTGGAAATGTGGTCACTGCGGGGCATGCCTGCCTCGGTCTTTGGAGTGATGACAGCGGTGGCCCCAGCCTCTGCCGCGCTGTTTGGCTGGCTGATCGCCGGGCAGGGGATGACCTGGTGGATAGTTGGCGGCATGGCCATGGTGACGGCCGCCTCCGCGGGCGCTTCGCTGACCCGTTCCCCAGGCCAGAGGTGAATCTTCTAGGCTGGCTGGGTGGAGGTTCGCGCGTTCTCAGGTCCGGTACTAGGCATAACCACGGCTGAATCCAGCGCCGTTGGCATTGCCTTCATCAGCGGGATGACCGGCAACCCAGACGCGGACCCAATCACCGGCGCCCCGCTGCCTGACCGAGATCAGACGCCTAACTGGGCCGCAGACGCGGACGCGGAAATGGGTGCGGGCGCACCGGCGGCCGCGGACACGGCAGCGGCTGCCCACAAAGGCCAGGAGGCCAAGGGTGCCGGCGTCACATCCCCGGATTGGTTCGAGGGGCCGAAGGCCACAGCCGACGCACCCAAAGCCCACCTTGAAACGCTGGCACCATTGATTGAACAGGTATTGGCAGAGGCCGGTCTGAAGACCACTGATCTGGCCGCTGTGGCGGTGGGCCGCGGGCCGGCTCCGTACACCGGTCTAAGGATCGGCCTGGCCACAGCCTCCGCTCTGGCCTTGGGCCTGGGCGTGGAACTGTGGGGCATCAGCGACCTGGACGTGATGGCCGCCGGAACGGCGCTGCACCTAGACATCGGCCAAGGCGTGTCAATCCTGGCCACCTTGGATGCCAAACGGCGGGAAATCTACTGGGCTCGCTACCGGGTGGACCAAACCCGGGTCTTGGACGGCCTGACCCGCTTGGAAGGACCAACCGTTGGCCCAGCTGCCACCGCCCCGGCCAGTTCCATAGTGGTAGGCAGCGGCGCCGATACCTACCCCGAAGCCCTCCATCCAACGGTTGGTGAGCCCCAAACGGTGGACCCGGTGCTGTTGGCTCGCCTGGCCTGCCACCGCGCTCTGCGCGGCGAAGACGTTTCCGCCACTCCGCTCTACCTGCGGCGTCCAGACATCGCCCCGCCGGCGCCCCGCAAGAGAGCCACTCCGTGACCGTCACACTTAGACCAGCGGGCTTGGAAGACACAGACCAGTTGGTTCAGTTGGAAACCGAATGCTTCGGCGTTGAGGCCTGGACGGTCGCCATGATCGAAGACGAAATCACCGGCCCGTACCGCGCCTACCTGGTGGCTCAGGCGCCGGATGGAACAGTCTTAGGCTATGGCGGAGTGTTCATGGGGCTGGATTCAGCCGAGATCATGACCCTGGCGGTGGCCACCGCGGCCCGCGGCCAAGGACTGGGCCGGCAACTACTAGATGCTCTCATAGCCGAGGCCCGCCAAGCCGGCATCCTCCAGGTGATGTTGGAGGTGGCGGTCGATTTGGAGCCCGCCATTGGGCTGTATCTTTCGGCCGGGTTTGAAAATGTGGGCCTGCGCCGCAACTACTACCAGCCATCCGGCCGGGACGCCCATGTGATGCGCTTGGCGCTGACCGCGGACCCAGCGGTGCCGCGCTAGGGTGTGCGGGTGCTAGAAAACCCACTGGTGCTCGGCATTGAGACCACCTGTGATGAGACCGGCGTGGCTTTAGCCCGCGGCTTTGACCTGCTCCACGACCAGGTCGCTTCATCAATGGAAGAACACGCGCGGTTCGGCGGGATTGTTCCAGAGGTGGCTTCCCGGGCCCATCTGGAGGCTTTCCCGGCCGCCTTTGAGGCCACCATCGCCGCCACCGGTGTCCGCTTGGAAGACGTGGACGCGATCGCGGTGGCCGCCGGCCCCGGTCTGGTCGGTTCACTGGCGGTGGGCCTGTCCGCAGCCAAAGCCCTGGCCTTGGCCCTAGGCAAGCCGTTGTATGGGGTGAACCATGTGGTGGCGCACGCGCTGGTGGACCAGTTGGTTCACGGCCAGTTCCCCGCCCCGGTGCTGGCGCTGGTCGCCAGTGGCGGCCATTCCTCGTTGTTGGTCATAGACGGCCCCCAGGTCGAAGAGTTGGGCCACACTTTGGACGATGCCGCCGGTGAGGCTTTCGACAAAGTTGGCCGTCTACTTGGCTTGCCTTACCCAGCCGGTCCACACATAGACCGCCTGGCCCAGACTGGCAATGCCCGTGCCATTGACTTCCCCAGAGCTTTGACCCGCCGCCAAGATCTGGAGAAACACCGTTACGACTTTTCCTTCTCCGGCCTCAAGACGGCAGGCGCCCGGTGGATTGAGGCGGCCCAAGACCGAGGGGAGGAGGTTCCGTTGGCGGACTTTGCGGCATCGTTCAGCGGGGCTGTGGCAGATGTGTTGACGGCCAAGACGGTGGCGGCGGCCAAAGCCTTGGGGCTGAAAACCGTGGTCATTGGCGGCGGCTTTTCCGCCAACACCCAACTGCGGGAACTGGCCGCGGACCGGTTCGCGGCCGCCGGCCTGGAGGCCAGAATCCCGCCGATACGGCTGTGTACGGATAACGGTGCCATGATTGCGGCGGCCGGCGTCCAAGCCATCAAAGGCGGGTTGAAACCCTCCGCTTTGAATGTGGCAGCAGATTCCTCTATGCCTATGGAGCAACTGGTCGCCTAGACCACGGCTCCAGGTCAGGGGAGAGGCAGAACAAGCCGGTTAAACACCGAGGCCCCCGTCCCACTCCCGGCGGGGAATGGAACGAGGGCCTACGGAGCTAGTGGTCAGACCACCTTGGCCAGGATGTCGCGAGCTGACAGGATCAGGTAATCCCCATCGCTGAGCGACACCTCGGTGCCGCCGTACTTGGAGTAGATGACTCTGTCACCGACTGCCACGTCCAGCGGGACGCGGTTGCCATTGTCGTCAATCCGGCCGGGGCCAACGGCCACGACCTCGCCCTCTTGCGGCTTTTCTTTGGCCGTGTCAGGCAGGTAGAGACCGGATGCGGTCTGGTCGGCCGCCTCGATGGGCGTCACTACGATCCGGTCCTCGAGCGGTTGAATGGAGACCGACACTGCGGACCTCCCTTTCGCGATCTAGAAGTTTCACAGGTCAACAGCCCTCCTAAAGCCCTCGGCCATGCCGTCGCGGTGTCATGCCCGAGCGCCTGGAGTAACCGGTCTGACCATGCGGCCAGACATCCATCACCTTACGTCCTTCATTAGCACTCGGTCAAGCCGAGTGCTAAACGTGTCCGGTTGGCGGCCGCTGACAGCCCGGCAGATTAGCCTTGAGGCGTGGACCTGGGGGACATTCAGCTGATCAGCGGCGCCGAAGGGCGCCACCTGCTGGACCAGCTGCCTCCTTACGAAGCAGCCCTGGCGGTCAAGCTTCTGGATGGGCTGCGCAAGCGCGGCATCGACCCGAAAATGGCGGCCGCGGCGCTGACCCAAAGCCGCCTGCGAACTGCGGCGCGAACCAAGTTCGGGCCGTTCGCGGACCAGATGTTGTTCACCGAAGCCGGGCTTCAACAATCCACCCGACTTTCGGTGGCGGCCCATCATGCCGCTCGCTACCTGCGGGCGGAGGTGGGCTGTGTGGCGGACCTGACCGGCGGCATCGGCGGAGATGTGCTGGCTATGGCTGGGCTGGGTCTGCGGGTCATCTGCTACGAACAAGACCCCGTCACGGCAGCCGTGGCCCGCGCCAACCTGGCGGCCTTCCCCGAGGTCAAAGTGATCCAGGCGGACTCCCTGGAGGCAGACCTGACCGGTGCGGACGCGCTCTACGCCGACCCATCGCGGCGCACCCAAGCCGGGCGGCGCATCTTTGACCCGGCCGCCTACCAACCGCCGCTCCAAGCGCTGCTTGAACTGGCCCAGAACCGCCCCCTAGGTGTCAAAGTTGGCCCCGGTCTGCCCCACAGCGCCATTCCGGCGGCGGCCGAAGCCCAATGGGTGTCAGTTGACGGCACAGTTGTTGAAGCCGGTTTGTGGTTCGGCCCGCTCCGTCAGGTGGTCGATGCCGCAGCGGGGACTAGCGATACAGACGGTCCTTTCCGCACCGCCCTGGTGATGCGCGGCAGCGCTACCCACCGCCTGGCCGAAGCTGGCGAGTTGCGCCTGGCAGCCGGTCCGCTGGACGAATTCATCTATGAGCCGGACGGCGCGGTCATCAGAGCCCACCTGCTGGCCGAAGCTGCGGCCGAACTAGCCGATCCGCACCTGGTGGCGCCGAACATTGCCTACATCACCTCCCACACCGAACTGGCCACCAGCCCGTTCCTGGCCGGCTACCGCGTGGTGGACCATTTCCCATTTGGACTCAAACGGTTGGCGGCCTATCTGCGTGAACGGAGCATAGGAGAATTGACCATAAAGAAGCGTGGAACCGCCGTAGAACCCGCTGAACTGCGCAAACGCCTCAAGCTGAAAGGCGATGGGTCAATGGTGGCTATCCTAACTCGGCTCGGTACGCAACAATCAGTGGTGGTAGTAGAGGCCCTGGGGAGGAAACCATGAAGATTCCGTTCGCCCGTTCCCCACGATCTTCGGTGGGGATCGAATGGGAGATCCAACTTGTCGACCGTGACAATGGTGACCTGCGCCAAGCCGCCCAAGCCGTCCTGGAAATCGCCTCAGATGGCCGCGGCCGAGCCGCCGCCGGCCTGGTCCAAGAATTCCTGGCCAACACCATTGAGATTGTCTCCGACCCGTTCCAAACCGTTGGCGAAGCCGTAGCCCAAGTCCACCAACGGCTGGAGCACCTGCGCCAAGCCGCCGCGCCGCTGCGAATTGACCTGCTGGGTGCCGGCAGCCACCCATTTGCTCACTGGGAAAACCAAGACGTCACCGCCAAAGAGCGCTACCAGGAGCTAGTTGAACGGACCGGCTGGTGGGGCCGCCAAATGGTCATCTTCGGCGCTCACACACACATCGGCGTGGAAGAGCAACGCAAAGTGTTGCCGCTGATCAAAGCCTTGTTGTGCTACGTGCCCCACTTGCAGGCGCTGTCCGCGTCATCGCCCTTCTGGGCCGGCACGGCCACCGGCTATGCCTCCAACCGAGCGTTGATGTTCCAACAACTGCCAACCGCCGGCCTCCCCATCCAGTTTGACCAGTGGGAACAGGTCGAGGACTACGTCCGGGACATGACCCGCACCCGCACCATCAGCGAATTCAACGAAATCCGGTGGGATATCCGGCCGGCGCCGCACTTCGGCACCATTGAGGTGCGGGTCTGCGATTCGCCACCCACCTTGGAAGAGGTGGCTGGCATCACGGCGCTGATCCAATGCCTGGTCGAAGAGTTCTCATCGCGGCTGGACCGGGGCGTAGACCTGCCCTCCATGCCAACCTGGTTTGTCCAAGAAAACAAATGGCGGGCCGCCCGCTACGGCATGGAAGCGGTCATCATTCTGAACGCCGCCGGTGATGAGGAGCCCCTCAAAGAACACCTGTTGCGGGTCCTGACCGCACTGGTCCCAACCGCGGACCGGTTGGGTTGTCTGCCAGAGTTGGCCTCGATCCACCGGATAATCCACTACGGCGCCTCCTATCAGCGCCAGCTTCAGGTGGACGATGCCGCCGACGGGGACCTGACCGCTGTGGTCAAAGCCCTGATCCACGAAACCGAAACCGGCACCATTGGCCCAGCCCTGCCCGGGCGGAAGGCCAAACCAGGCCGGACGGCTAGTAGCTGACCTGTGCCAGTTCTTCCGGCAGGGGATAGGGATTCGGTGTGCACCCGTCCAACCCCTTGGACTGCTGCATCATCAGCGGAGCCGTCTCACCCGGGCCGGCGCAATAGCTGTGATCCAAGCCCAGGAAATGACCGACTTCGTGGTTTATCACCATGGTTTGGTAGGTGCGGGCGTCCCAACCCCATTGGTTGGACGCCTCGGTTCCCTCTAGCCAGCGCAACTCGTTGATCACCACGCTGGAACCGACCCGGCAGGAATACTCCGGTGTGCAGTCCGGGCTGAAGCTGGGCAACTCCTCCGGGGCGGCCAGAATCAACACGAAATCGGCTGGTTCGTCTTGGCCTGCCTCCTGGAAGAAGACACCCACCCCGGCCCAGCCTTGCGGGTCGGCCAGGACTTCGGCCGCCGCGCAGGCGAACTGGCGTTCGGCGGTCTGGACCGCGCCTTGGGTGGTCACTACGTAGCGAACCACCTGGGCGGCATCGTCCGGGATGTTTTGTTGGGCTGGGCGGCAAAGCGGGGGCCGCGAACGGGGCACTTGGTCCGAAGCGTTGGGTAAGCCCTGGTCCGTGGGCGGCGCCTGAGTTGGCGAGGTGATCGCCAAACGCGCCAGGTGGGGCACCGCCAAGATGGCCGCGCCGGTCAGGACCAGACAGACAATCAACACTGGCAGGGCTTTGATGGCCCGTCGATGCCGCTGCGGTGGCCTGGGAGGAGGAGCTCCCGCCGGCCGGGGAAGAGGCCTGTAGGCAGGGACGCCCGGTGCTGAGCCGTATGGTGGGCCCGGCGGGTGACCAAACGAATCCGGTTCCATCTCCGAAGTATGCGCGGGCTATCTGGGTTCCTCCTGGTACTGCTGCGGCGTCTGGGCGGGCGGCTGGTGGCACCTGGGTACCAGTCGTGGTGGGTCCACAGAAGGATGCTGGTCGGATTGGGGGATGATCCAAATGGGTCATCGGCCCGGTGGAGTGACCTGCTGGCATTCCGCAGCGACCCTGCGTGTTATCAGAACTGGGTGCCTATTCAGAGGCGCGAAACTGGCTCGGAAGGCCGCGGCGGCGGGCGAGAGCGAAGCGGGCTAGGCAGCGGAATACGGTGCCACTACCACCTCGACCCGTTGGAACTCCTTCGGATCGACGTAGCCAGTTGAAGCCATGGCCCGCTTGAGGGCACCGACAAAGTTGGCTGAACCATCAGCAGTCTTGGATGGGCCGTACAGAATCTGCTCCATGGTGCCCACCGTGCCCACATGAACGCGCTCACCGCGCGGCAGCCGGCCATGGTGGGCTTCCGCACCCCAATGCCAGCCCTGCCCGGGGGCTTCCAGAGCCCGCGCCAAAGCGGCACCCAGCATGACGGCATCGGCCCCGCAGGCGATGGCTTTGACCACATCGCCGCTGCGCCCAACCGCGCCATCGGCAATGACATGGACATAGCGGCCGCCGGATTCATCCAAATAGTCCCGGCGGGCTGCCGCCACATCGGCAATAGCCGTGGCCATCGGCGCGTGGATACCCAAGGTGACCCTGGTGGTGTGGGCCGCGCCGCCGCCAAAGCCCACCAGGATGCCCGCGGCGCCCGTTCGCATCAGATGCAGAGCAGCCGTGTAGGTGGCCGCTCCGCCCACAATCACTGGCACGTCCAACTCATAGATGAACCGCTTCAGATTCAACGGCTCTGAAGCTGACGAGACATGCTCAGCGGACACGGTGGTGCCACGAATGACAAACAAGTCCACCCCGGCTTCCACCACTGTGCGCCACAGCGCCTGGGTCCGTTGAGGGGACAGGGCCCCGGCCACAGTGACGCCGCCGGCTCTGATCTCCGCCAGGCGGCTGGCGATCAACTCCGGTTTGACCGGCTCGGTGTAAATCTGCTGCAACCTTGGCGTGGCCTGCTCTGGTGGCAGGGCTGCGATCTCCGCCAGCAGCTTTGATGGATCCTCATAGCGGGTCCATACGCCCTCTAGGTCCAGCACCCCCAAGCCACCCAGCTTGCCCAGTTGGATCACCGTGGCGGGGGACATCACCGAATCCATTGGCGCCGCCAGAATGGGTGTGTCGAAATGGTAGGCATCAATCTGCCAACCGACCGAGATTTCCTCCGGGTCGCGGGTGCGCCTGGATGGCACCACCGCCACATCATCAAGGGAATACGCCTGGCGACCGCGTTTGCCGCGGCCAATCTCGATCTCGCTACTCACAATCGTCAAGCCTAATGGGCTCCGCCGCCGCGCACCGATGGGCGCTGGGTGGTTTGGACTCTCCAGGCGCTAACCCGCGTGGGGCCGTTGGCGCGCTAGTGGGAGTACGTGACGGTTTTTCGCGGCATCGACCGTCCTCACCGAGCGGCGCGGCGGGGCATCGGCCGGGTCATCGGGTCGGTTTGGTGCGGCATCGGCAGCCCTTGCGAAACGGCACTGCGCGGCATCCGCTGGGCAGGCGGGTCGGTTTGGTGCGGCATCGGCAGCCTTGAGGCACTCTTGCCGCCGGGAGCGTGACGGCTACAGGTTCGCCAATAGCTCTTCCAGTTGGGCCAGGGCGCGGTCCAACTCTTCACCGTACTGCTGGAGATGCTTGGTCTCGATATCCACCAGCACCGCCGCGAACTGGTTCACATAATCGGTTTCCTGGCGGCACTTGAAATCTGCCACGGCTATCGCGATCTCTATCTCTGAGCCGACCAGCGTTTGTTGCTCAGTTGGTATGGCGTCTAGAGCCACTGCGCCGCCGGCGGCCGCCCAATCGAATCGGGACCCATCGGGGGCGGTGGATGAGGCCAAACCGATCATCGAGTTGGGGTCGGAGACCTCCGACAAGTCCCAAGTACTGTCAGCGAAGCCCGTGACGCAGGCGGTGTATTGGTCATTCAGGGCGAGAATGCGAGAATCGCCATAGACACTGCCCGGTCCTGGAACGCGGCGCTCGCGCATCTGATCATCGAAAGTGATCTCCACCAGGGTGACGCCGCCCATCTCATCGAAAGGCTCAAGGAAACTCATGTCTGGGCCCGCATCTGCGGGGTGGTTTTCCAAAGCCAGGAGCCAACACGCGCTCGGATCGGGATTGGCTGCGGATTCGTAGTCGTGGTATCCGAGCAACGCTATGTCGTATTCGCGCTGGGCCTGGCTGGACAGCCCATCTCGGTAATTTCGGTTCTGCAGAGCGGGGCCGGCGAGTGGTTCCTCAGAAGGGCCATCATCCGGCCGAGGAGGGCTGATGCCATAGCCGAATCGTTCGGCCTCGGCCAACGTCGCTGGCAGCCAGGGGATGCCCAATCTGACGCCAGGTGCGGGCAGTGACACCTCCTCCGCCTCTTCTTCGAGGTCAATCTCCAACGGTTCGGGGTAATAGGCAAAGCCGCGCCCGCCCATGCACTCGGCGATGAACAGCTCGAAGCGCTCAATCCGCTTCTTCTCTTGATCAAAATCAACCGAGTCCGCCAGCTTCTGGAGCCCAGCGGTGACGCGCTGGTAATAGGGCTCGAAGGGCATTTCGACAGGCGATTCGATAGTTATCTGAGCGTAAGGAATCCCATCAGGACTGACTGAGGAAACACCGCCGCTGGGGGAGGCTTCCGGATGGCCACTGTCAGGGTTGGTGCAGGCAGCGGCGCCCAACACCAGGCTCAGCGCCAAACACAGCCGCATTCGCGGGGCTCTGCGCATCTGGCGTCTCCATCTTAAGGGGTGTGCTGAGGCTCAGGCGTGATCCCGGCAAACGGGGATTGCCGGTGTAGGCCGCTCCTGACAGCGTGGGTGACTGCTGTGATAGTCGCCAGTATGGCAGAAGCATGGAGCAGCGGGCGTAGCACCGTTTGGCGACCGATGCCGCGCGGTTTCGCTGACGGATTCGCAAGACTTAGCATGCCAACGGCTCGGCACGCGAAAAGCTTGGAACTTGCCGGTCGAGGTGTCAGGGGGCGCGGCATCGGCCGGGCCTTGGGTGGGCGTCGGGGTGCGGGACATCTGCTGGGCGGAGGGGCGGCTGCGCGGTGTGTTGGCTGACGGTGTCAGAGGGAGGTGGCAGAGTGGAGACATGAGGGATTTGGTTGGATTCGACACAGAGACCACCGGCGTCAGGACTGAGGCCGACAGGATAGTCACCGCTGCGCTGGTTTGCCGCCGAGCCGATGGCTCCCGGGAGGCCGCCACCTGGTTGATCAACCCTGGTGTGGAGATACCGGCGCAGGCCACGGCGGTGCACGGGATCACCACCGCCAAAGCTCAGGC
>JAIRTF010000195.1 GCA_031255075.1 Bifidobacteriaceae bacterium
ACGGCCATCATGATGAAGACCGCCATACTCAACCCAGCCACCACTCGACCGGCGCTGGTGGAATCTGCCTGGATGGACCGGCCGGCCAGCTTCAAACTGACCGGGCGTAGGCGCACCAACGCCCCACCCATCCAGGAAACCGCCAGGGGAGTGGCAATAACCAACCCGACTGCGGTCAACAGTGAGCCGGCCACGATCAGTTGGGCCACCGGCCGCTCGTTAACGTCGATTGGCTGGCCCTGCGGGTCCATCAGCGGCAACTGGCCCGCCCAAATGAGGGCTGCCAGCCCGGTTAACAGCACCACCGCCCGCCAGGCTCGCGGACGCCCGCGCCGCTGCTTGGCGCGTCCCGAACCCGGCAGTTCGCCATCCCAGTTGGCCCCAGCGCCGATCAGCGCCGAAACTGCCGCCACTCCCGCGATTACCCCAAGGGCGATGCCGGGCGAAACCTGCAGTCTGCCGGGCATCCAGGTTATGGCTGTATTGAGCAGGCTGGCCAGCGCTTGAAAGGCGACGGCGCCAACGACGGCGCCAATCACCGCCAGGGTGGCGTTCTCAATGGCGGCCACCAAGGCGGCATGGTTCTTTGACAGCCCCAATAGGCGCAAGGCACCCAACCTTTGGTCCCTTGCGCCGGATGACAGGCGCCCCATAGTGACTACCAACACCACAGCTGGCACGGCCAACAACATCACCAGGGCCGCCATGACAGGCAGTTCTGCCTGGAGGCCGATCGGATCAGGCACCAGCGCAGTCGGCAGGGCCAGCCCTATCAGCACCAATAGGGTGCCGATGGCGTTCCCCACGCCCACCGAGGTGGCCCGAATCCAGCCGCCGGCTTTGATCAGCCGGAGTCCCAGCAAGGCTAAAGCGCCCATCAGAGCCTCTCACCGCCGGCACCCACTTCAACGGTGGCTCCAACGGCGGCATCGAGAGCTCCAACCGCCAAGCCGTCGCGCAACAACACGTCGCGCTCGGCCCAGGCGGCAACTCTCAGTTCGTGGGTGACTATTAGCACCGCTGTGCCCTGCTCGCGAGCTGCTCCGACCAGTGACTCCAGAACCAGTTCACCGCTGGTCGTGTCAAGGGAACCGGTCGGCTCATCGGCCAAGATGATTTGGGGACGGTGAGCCAAGGCGCGGGCCACCGCGGCTCGCTGGCCTTCGCCGCCAGAGACGGCACTGAGCAGCTTGCCGGCCTGTTCAGCAACACCCAGTCGGCCCAGCACCTCCATGGCCCGTTGCCGGGCCGGTCTGGCGCGTGTGCCAGTCAGACGGAGCGGCAGTTCCACGTTCTCCACCACGGTCAGCTCGGGAACCAGATCGCCAAATTGGAAAACGAAACCCATTTGGGCCAGGCGCACTCTGGATCGCAGCCGCTCGGGCCTATTGTCAAACCGGCGGCCGGCCAAATGGACCTCACCCTGGGTCGGCCTGAGCAAACCGGCCAGCAGGTGCAGCAGAGTGGATTTGCCAGAACCCGACGGCCCCATGACAGACACCACTTCGCCTGGGTTGATGGCTATGTTCACGCCCTTGAGGACTTCGTTCAGGCCGAACCGGTAGGTCAGCTCGTGGCCTTCCAAGATGGCGTTCACTGTGGGGCTCCTTCAGCCGCGGGTTTGATCGGTTGCTGGCCGCTGGCCAACCTGACGGCCGCCAACTCAATCCAGCGCAAGTCGGCCTCCAAGTGGGCCACTTCGTAATCCGCCGCTAGGCGGTCAATCGGATCGGCTGAATTCCGGGATGCCGTCAGTACCCGCATCCGATCCAGGAAGACTCGCTGGTGGGCGTCCAAGACCCGTTCGGCAGACCGGCCGGAGGCCAAAGCCAACACCACCCTGGCGAAGATGTCATCCCGGCGCGGGCTGGGCAGTGAGGCGGTATCCAGCCAGCTATCCAGTTCGAAGACACCAGCCGGGGTGATGGCGTACACCTTGCGGTCTGCCCCGGCGCCGGCTTCCAGGCCAAGGCCGGCCGCCAGCCCGTCCCGTTCAAGCCGTCGCAGGGTGGAGTAGACCTGCCCATACTTCAACTCATGTTCTTGACCGAGAAGTGAGTCATACCGGCGTTTGAGGTCAAAACCGTGACTGGGGCCGCCGTCAAGCAGCGCCAGCAGAGCCATAGAAACTGTCATGACCAGCAGTATACACCGAGTGCATACTGGCCTCACAGACCCCGCTAGGGAGCGATCCGGCCGGGGTGTCATCCACGACGGCGCGGAGACTCAGAGTCTCCGCTGCTGAGACCGGGGAACTGGGTGCAGTCGCGCTCAAGGCGGGATTGGACTCCACCTTCGACTCGAACTTCGCCATGCCGAATTGGTGCGGTTTCGCTCTGGGCGGGAATAGATGGCAGCTAGTCAGCGTTGGGGATGACGTGAGAAGTGGCAGCGCGGGGAGCAAGCACGTCAGGGACGTGGATGGCGGCCGCCCGGCCCAACACTCGACGGCCGGCAACGCGGCCGCGGCTGTAGTGGTTCATCGGTGGAAGTGGCGGCTGGTCATAGCGGCCGTCGTTCTGGCCGCCGGGTTGGCGGTTGTCCAATTGGGCAGCGCCTGGGCCATGTGGCAAGACTCGACACCCGCTTCAG
>JAIRTF010000239.1 GCA_031255075.1 Bifidobacteriaceae bacterium
TGCTGGAGGGCGTGATCATCACTTCCTACGCCATCGGCTGTCATCACGCTTTCATCTATCTGCGCGGCGAGGTAGTGCATGTCTACCGGCGGTTGATGAACGCCGTGCGTGAAGCCAAAGCCGCCGGCTTGCTGGGGCGCAGTATCCAAGGCAGTGGCTTTGATCTGGAGGTCACGGTCCACACTGGTGCCGGTGCCTATATCTGCGGCGAGGAAACGGCTCTGTTGGATTCGCTGGAGGGCCGGCGCGGCCAGCCGCGCCTCAAGCCGCCATTCCCGGCGGTGGCGGGTCTCTACGCCCGGCCAACAGTGGTCAACAACGTCGAGTCCATCGCCTCAGTTCCGTGGATTGTCAAGAACGGCGCTGATTGGTGGAAGTCGATTGGCACCGAGAAGTCCACCGGCACGGCCATCTACTCGCTGTCTGGGCACGTTGAACGCCCCGGCCAGTACGAGGCGCCGCTGGGCATCACCATGCGGGAACTGCTGGAACTAGCCGGAGGAGTCCGCAAGGGGCACCAACTGAAGTTTTGGATGCCTGGCGGTTCTTCGACACCCATGTTCACCCAGGAACAACTCGACGTGCCGCTGGATTACGACTCGGTCGCGGCGGCCGGTTCCATGCTGGGAACTCGGGCGTTGCAGTGTTTCGATGAGACAGTCTGCGTGGTCCGGGCGGTCAGCCGCTGGATGGACTTCTACGCTCACGAATCGTGCGGCAAATGCACTCCGTGCCGCGAAGGCACCTTCTGGTTGCGGACCGTCCTGCGGCGCATCGAGGCCGGTGGCGGCCGCCCGGAGGACATGCAAATCCTCGAAGACATCCCCAAGTCGATTGTCGGGCGGGCTTTTTGTCCGTTGGGCGATGGCGCGCCATCGGCCCTGACATCTTCGTTGCAGTTCTTCCCTGAGGAGTACGCCAGGCACATCGAACTGGGCGCCTGCCCGTTTGATCATGCCGCTTCCTACTTGTTCGAGGCGGTGACATTGTGAGCACTGAGACCATGGTGACCTGCACTATTGATGGGATTGAGGTTGATGTGCCGAAGGGCACGTTGATCATCCGAGCGGCTGAACAGGCCGGGATTATGATCCCGCGGTTCTGCGACCACCCATTGCTCAAGCCGGTGGCGGCCTGCCGTCAGTGCCTGGTGGATGTGGCCTCGCCGTTTGGTCCGGAGGGCAAGTTGAGGCCCTTCCCCAAGCCGCAGCCGGCCTGCGCCATTGAGGTGACACCGGGAATGGTGGTCGGCACTCAGCTGACCTCGGCCGCCGCCAAGGAAGCTCAAGAGCAAGTGGCGGAGTTGGTGTTGATCAACCACCCGCTGGATTGCCCGGTCTGCGACAAAGGCGGCGAATGCCCGCTGCAGAACCAGGCGATGTCGTCTGGGCGGCCGGTCAGCCGGTTTGTGGACAAGAAGAACAGCTTCCCCAAGCCGCTGTCTTTGACGCCGCAGATTCTGCTGGACCGCGAACGTTGCGTGTTGTGCCAGCGGTGTACGCGGTTCGCTTTGCAGATTCCCGGCGATCCGTTTATCGCTCTGCAGATGCGTGGCGTCAACCAGCAGGTCGGCACGTTCGATGCCGCCGTGCTGGGGGTGGCGCCGGTGGCCGGGGAGGGAGAAGACGAGTTGACTGGCGATGTGCCGGCGGTTTGCGGTGAACCGTTCGCTGGCTACTTCGCGGGCAACATTGTGCAGATTTGCCCGGTTGGGGCGCTGACCTCAGCGGCTTACCGGTTCCGGGCGCGGCCATTCGATTTGGTTTCGACGGCCACGGTGGCTGAACATGACGCGAACTGTTCGGCGATCCGCGTGGACTATCGCCGGGGCGTGGTGCTGCGGCGTCAGGCCGGTGACGATCCAACGCTCAATCAGGAGTGGATCTCTGACAAGGATCGCTTCGGCTTCAGGTGGCAGACCGCTCCGGATCGCCTGAATAGGCCACTGGTGCGCCGCGATGGTCAGTTGGTTGAGGTCTCTTGGCCGCAAGCCATTGCCGCCGCCGCTGAGATTCTGGGGCAAGCCCAGGCCGCAGCGGTACTGCCTGGCGGTCGGCTGACTCTGGAAGACGCTTACGCCTATGCGGTCTTTGCCCGCCAGGTGCTGGGCACAGACAACGTGGACTTCCGTTCACGGGTGTCCTCCGGAGAAGAAGCCCAGTTCTTGGCCCACCACGTGGCTGGTTCTGGCGCTGGGGTCAGCCTTGAAGAGTTGATCGCTGCGCCGGCTGTGGTCTTGGCCGGCTTTGAGCCTGAAGAAGAGGGCGGCATCCTCTATCTGCGTCTGCGCGAGGCGGGCACCAAGGTTTATGCTTTGGCGCCGCTCGCTTCGCGAGGCGTCAAACGGCTGGGCGGCAAGCTGATCGGTTGCCTGCCCGGCCAGGAGGGGCAGTGGTTCAGTGATATGGCCGCGGTCGGCAAGACCAGCCGGCCAGAGCTGGCCGGCGCCGTGATTGTGGTTGGTGAGCGGTTGGCCGCCTCTCCAGGAGCATTGTCCAACGCGCTGAAGGCCGCTGCCGCCCTGGAGGCCAAGCTGGTTTGGATTCCACGCCGGGCCGGTGAGCGAGCGGCCCTGGAAGCCGGCCTGCTGCCGGGTTTGCGCCTGGGTGGCCGGGCCGCTCAGGATGGCTTGCCGATGGGATTGGACCTGGCTGCCTCGGTGGCGGCGGCTGCGGCCGGAGAGATCGATACGGTGCTGCTGGGTGGGTTGGAAGTGTCCGATCTGCCCGATCCACAGTTGGCCCGCGAGGCGTTCGCCAAAGCCAAGGTGGTGGCTTTGGGGGTGCGCCGGGGCGCTGTCGAAGATTTCGCCGATGTGATCTTGCCGGTGGCGCCGCCTCAAGAAAAGGCTGGCACCTTCATCAACTGGGAGGGCCGCATCCGGCCCTTCCCGCAGGTCTTGACCTCAACGGCGGTCTCCGACGCGAAGATGTTGTCGCGCTTGGCTGAGGCACTGGGTAAGCCGCAGGACATCGGTTCGGTGGCGGCGGTTCACCAAGCTTTGGCGGGCCTGGCTGTGGGCGCTCAGCGGGCGCCGGCACCGGCGGTCGGCGTGGCACCGGTCCGAGCAACTGGTCCGGGCGAAGCTATCTTGGCGACTTGGCGGATGCAGGTGGACTGCGCTGCCGGCCTGGACTACGAACCGTACTTGGCGGCATCGGCCCCGGCACCGCTGGTCCGGTTGTCAAGCGAACTGGCACGCGAACTGGGCGTCAAAGATTCCGACCGGGTGACAGTCAGCACCAAGCGGGGGCAAATCAATTTGCCATGCAAAGTTGAATCCATGGCTGCCGCCAATGTGGTCCACCTGCCGGCCAAATCACCTGGCAGCTGGGTCCTTGAAAGCCTGGGCGCAGCCAGCGGCGCCGTGGTGCAACTAGCCGCTCTAAAGGAGGTTGGGCAGTGAACGGCATTGTT
>JAIRTF010000031.1 GCA_031255075.1 Bifidobacteriaceae bacterium
CGCCAAGACCGATTTGTGGCCGGCGCCTCCCACGAACTGCGCACCCCGTTGACCACCACCCGCACGTTGCTGGAAATCCCATTGACTCAGGGCCGCGTCCCGGCGGACCTTGAACCGACCTTCCATGGGGCGCTGGCCGCGAATGAACGCAGTGAACATTTGATCGCGGCACTGTTGGCATTGGCCCGAGCCGGTCAGCCAGGAGGCAATCACCCCGCCGTCCAAGCCGCTGACCTGAACTGGGCAGTCACCGCAGCGCTCGAGGAACAGGCGCCGGCACTGGCCAAAGACAAGTTGGCGCTGACCAGGCCCACCGGGCAACCGGCCGCCGCAGCGGCTGATCCCGACCTGGTCCTGATAGCTGTCTCCAACCTTCTGTCCAACGCCATTCGCCACAACCGACCCGGCGGCCGAATCGAAATCCGAACCGGCTCTGACCAGCAAACTGCCTGGTTAGAGGTGGCGAACGATGGCCCAGACCTGACGGGCGCGGACCTTGATCAGTTGACTGAACCGTTCCAGCGCGGCACCCAAACCCGCCTCAGCGGCGAAGGCCTAGGCATGGGCCTGGCCCTGGTGCAAACCATCGCCACCAGCCACGGCGGCAGACTCACCCTGGCCGCCCGCGAACCAGGCGGCCTGCAGGTCCGCCTAGCTTTCCCCGCCGCCAATCCCACACCCCAGGCCGCCCCCAACTCCTGATCATCCCTGCTGCCCGATGCCGCGCAACGCCCCCAGCGGGCTTGTCTCACGCCGGCGCCGCCAACGCGTAGCCACCCCCGCCCGATGCCGTGCGTCCGGGCAGGCCAACATCCCACTTCGCCGCCTGGTCGCCGGATACCTCTGGCGAACTATGCAACAGGGAGGCCTGGGCGCCATGCTCCCAAACCTCGGCGTGGTTTCGGGACCTGCTTGGCGAAAGATGCCACGCGGCATCGTCCGCCAGGGCCTAGGTGGCTGCCACCGCGGTGAGGATGGGGGTGCGGACCGCCCGAATCGCCCCCTGAACCGACGCCACCACACCGACCAACGCGGCGATGACGGCCATCGCGGCCAGTTGCCCCCACGGAATGGCCAGCTGATCCAGGCCCTGGTCGCGCAGCAACCGGGTGAGCAGAGCCCCCAAAGCAGTGCCCAAAACCAGCCCGGCCACAGCCCCACCCATCGACAAGATGACCGATTCCAACACCACCATGCGAGCTGTCTGGCCGGAGCCGAGCCCAACGGCCCGCAGCAACCCCAATTCGCGCCGCCGCTGGATAACTGACAGCGCCAAAGTGTTCACAATGCCCAAAGCGGCCAAGATCACCGACAACCCCAACAGGGCGTAAACCACCACCAAGACGGTGTCAATCATGCCTATCTGCGACTTGGTGAATTCGGCCATGTCCTGGACGCTCAACACCATGTAAGGCGCGGCCACATCCGCCACGGCCTGGCGCAGAGCTGCGGCGCTGACCGAATCCGCGCCAGTGATCATGACCACGGCAACAGCGTCCTCAGCGGCGCCATCCGTCAGCTGATCCAGCACCTGCCACGGCAGAATCAACTCCTCCGCTCCCAGGCCGCGCTGATAGGTGCCACCAACAGTCACCGCAATGCGGGCGCCAGGACCCTCCAGTTCCAGCACATCCCCGGTGTTCCAGCCCTGTTCGCGGGCCGCGGCCTCCCGCACCACGGCTTGGCCCTCCGCCAAGGCCGCCCAGGCGCCAGGCGAGGTTTCAAAGGTGAAGGTCCGGCCAAAGGCGTCGGTTTGGCTGCTGCCCACCCACAGGTCTTGGCCTTCGTAGGTGATAGGTGCTTCGGCGTAAGCATCCGCATGGCGGACCTCCGGGAGCTGCCGCAGCTCAGCCAAGGCCGGCGGCGGAATCTCCCCGTTGACGCTTTGGACCAACAAGTCAGTGGTGAAGACTTGGGTAATTACGCTGGTCACAGCACTGCGCATGGAGCCAGCCAAGACTGCGGCGGCCGCCACCAGGGTCAACCCGATCATCAACGCTGACCCGGCCAAGGCCGCGCGTCGGGGTTGGCGTTGAATGTTGCGGCTGGCCAAGCGGCCACTGATGCCGGCTAGGCGGCTGGTGACCGGCTCGGCGGCCTTGGCGGTCAACTTGCCGACGCCCGGGGCGGCTATCAACGCACCCACCACCAACGCGGCAGCGCCAACACCGGCCACAGCTCCGTTCGGTTCGGCGGCCAGGGCGCCGGTCAAACAGGCCGCCGCGCCGCCGGCCAAGACCATGCCGCCAACCAGGCTGCGCAACGCCAACGGTTTGCCGGGTGCCTCGCCCGGTTCCCGCATGGCCTCAACCGGTGTGACCGATGCCGCGCGCCGGGCCGGCAGGGCAGCACCCAGTACGGCGGTCAACGTGCCGGCGGCCAGGGCCAACGCGGCATCGACCAAAGAGATCCCGGAAGCGGCAGCCAAGGTCATATCAAACTGGGCCATACCCCAAGTGGCCAGCTTGATCAGACCCCAGCCGCCCACCAGACCCAATGCCGAACCGAGCAGACCAATGGCCACGCCCTGGGCCAAGACCGAGGCAAGCACCTGTCGGCGTGAAGCGCCCATGGCTCGCAGCAGGGCGTATTCGGCGGT
>JAIRTF010000039.1 GCA_031255075.1 Bifidobacteriaceae bacterium
CGCCTTGCTGGCGGGAGTTTACCTGAAATCTCACTAGGCGGACAGTTCTGTCCACTATCTGGTACGGCTGGTGAGGCCTTGAAAGCGACTCCGGTTTTCCGGGCTCTTCTCTAGGAGAAGACAGCCGGGTCCCCACCGCGCCGGGCGGCATCTGGGATGGCGTCCAAGCGTTGCATCTGTTCTGGCGTCAGTTCGAAATCGAACACGTTCATGTTCTCCGCGAGGCGCTCCGGCCGAGCGGTCTTGGGGAACAAGACCACGCCGAGTTGGATCATCCAGCGGATCACCACCTGGGCCGGGCTCTTGCCGGTTTCCGCAGCCACGGCTTGGACCGATTCTTGATTCAGATCCGCCCCCTGTCCGAGCGGCGACCAAGCCTCGGTGACAATGCCTAGTTCGGCGTGCAGAGCCCGCAACGATCGCTGTTGGAACAGCGGGTGCATTTCGATCTGGTTGACGGCCGGCACCCGGCCGGTGGCGTCAATCACGGCCGCCAGGTCCTCCGGGCGGAAGTTGGACACGCCGATTGATTTGGACCGCCCGGTTTCGTTGATCTGGATCAGCGCTTCCCAGGATTCGACAGCTTTGCCTTGAGCGGGTGTTGGCCAATGGATCAAATACAGGTCGACATATTCCAAACCAAGTTTGTCGATTGAGATTTCGAAGGCGTCTTTTGCCTTGCTCAGCCCTTGCTGGTCGTTCCACAGTTTGGTGGTGATGAACAGTTCTTCGCGAGGGATGCCGGAGCGCTTGATCGCCTGGCCCACCTCCGCCTCATTGCCGTAGATGGCGGCCGTGTCGATGTGTCGGTAGCCCATGCGGAGGGCCTCCTCAACCAGGCCAGCGGTGACGCTGGGAGGCATCTTGAAAGTGCCCAGCCCCAGCACGGGGATCCAAAATCCAGAGTTCAGTTCAAGCGACGGAATAGCCATGTACTCACCCTAACGCCTGGATCTGGCCGGCTTCCGGGCCCCTCCCCTCGGGGCCGTCTGTCGGGACCAAGCCGCCCTTTGAAGCACGTTCGGCCTCACCATGGCGCCCAGCGGTCAGCTCACCAGAGCCCCGCTGTCCTGAAGATAAAGGTGGGGCCGGCGGACACCCCCGCACCCGCCGGCCCCGGCTCGCAGCCTGCCCCCTCACAGTTGAGGGAACGCGCCAGTCTCAAACATGCCTTTCAGATAGGCACCCACCGTGTCGGTTCGCGCCCAGTCTCGCTGCAACTCACACAGTAGCTGGACCACAGTAGTCAATTGGCCGCCGGCATGCTTAATCCGGCTCAGCCCGGCGTTGTGGGCCACCAGCGATGTGCCGGCCACGGCATCGGCCACAACATAGACCTCGTAGCCTTCGGCCAGGGCGTCAATCGAGGGGAACGTGACACAGGCTTCTGTCCACAGCCCAGCGATGATCAGCTTCTTACGGCCGGTGGCCTTGACCGCCTGGTTGAACTGTTCGTCTTCCCAGGCGTTGATCTGAGTCCGGTCAAGAGCGGTGATGCCTTCCAGCACGGCCTTCAACCGTGGGACGGTGTCTTTGTTGCGTCCACTGGACACATTGACGGTGCTCAGCACAATTGGCAAACCGAACGCCACGCCGGTCTGGGCCAGGGCTACGACCGCTTCGATGATCTGCTGTTTGGTGGAGGACACCAACGATTCGAACTGCACCGGTTGGTAGTCGATCAGCAACAGCGCGGCGTTGCCAGGCGCCAGCAGATGGTCTTGGCTTGGGTCTTTGGGCGGGAAACTTGTCATGTCCCCAACGTAGGTTGCCAGCACAGGCCAGGCCGGGGCGCGCCGAACCGTTCCACACGGCGGACTTGCCGACTCTCACCAGGTGATACGCGCGGCATCGGCCACCGGCAGCCACGGCAGCGGTCCTAGATGGCGCCGGGACTTCAGCTGGAAGCGTTAAACAACCCAATAGTCGGGATGATTGGCGCTCCCCTGCTGCCGGGCCCGCATAGGCCCACTACCCGGCGGACGATGCCGCGCCACACCAAACCTTGACGGTCACGCTTTCATGGAGCCGGTCTCCAAGAAGCGCACGTGCCAACCCAGCGATTCGCGCAGATCATGTGGCGTGTGCTGGGAGTTGGCGACCCGCTGAGCCCGTTCGAAGTACTCCTCCAGAGCTGGTTTGAAGTCGGGGTGAGCACACTTGTCGATGATCGCCCGGGCGCGCTTGCGCGGCGCCAAGCCCCGCAAGTCCGCCAGGCCCTGTTCGGTGATGATGACTTGCACATCGTGCTCGGTGTGATCCACGTGAGAGACCATCGGCACAATGCAAGAAATGTCCCCACCTTTGGCTACTGAAGGCGTCACGAATGAGGAGATGAACGAGTTGCGGGTAAAGTCGCCCGAGCCGCCCAGTCCGTTTTGCATCTTTGAGCCCATGATGTGGGTGGAGTTGACGTTGCCGTAGATGTCCGCCTCGATCAGGCCGTTGCAGGCAATCACGCCCAGGCGGCGGATCACCTCCGGGTTGTTGGACACGTCCTGGGGCCGCAAGATGATCTTCTTGGCGTAGTTGGCGGCATCGTTGTTGAGCTTTTCGGCATACTCCGGGCTGAGGGAGAAGGCCGTGGCGGAGGCGACAGTCATCTTGCCGGCATCCAACAGGTCCACCATGCCGTCCTGGATCACCTCGGTGTAGGACGTAATCTGGTCGAACGGACCGTCCAACAGCCCCGCCAACACGGCGTTGGCAATGTTGCCCACGCCAGATTGGAGCGGCAGCAACCCGGCCGGCACCCGGCCCGCTTTGATCTCTCCCTCAAGGAAGTCCAGCAGGTGTCCAGCAATCAGCTTCGACTGATCATCCAACGGTTTGAATGGGCTGTTGCGGTCAGCCGAGTCGGTTTCGACCACAGCCACCACTTTGGCGGGATCCACCCGGAGGGTGTGCTGGCCAATCCGGTCCCCGGCCTTGGTGATGGGAATTGGCACCCGGTGAGGCGGCAACGCGGGTTGGTAGTAGACGTCATGCATGCCGTATAGATCCATCGACTGCCAGTGGTTGACCTCCAGGATTATCTTCTCAGCGGTTTCCAACCAGAGCAGGTTGTTGCCCATAGAGGAAGACGGGATCAGTTCGCCTTCCGGGGTGATGGCGGTCACCTCAATGACAGCCATGTCCAGCTTGCCCAGGAAGCCGGCGGCGGTCATTGGGCCGGACAAGCCCAGGTGAATATCGCAGTAGTCGGTGTAGCCCTCATTGATCTTGTTGCGCAACACCGGGTCTGACTGGTACGGCATGCGGAAGCCTTGGCCATCTGCCTCAGCCAGGGCGCCGTCCAACTCCGGCGCCGTTGACGCGCCCGTGAAGACGCCAATCTTGAACGGCCGGCCCTCCTGGTGTTCTTGGCGGATTTGGGCGGCTAGTGCCACCGGCACTGCCTTTGGGTAGCCGGACCCGGTGAAACCCGAGAACCCTACGTTCATGCCGTTCTTGATGAACGCGGCCGCCTGTTCCGCGCCCATCACCTTGCTGCGGAACTCCTCGCTCCTGATTCGACTCATCCTGACTCCTGGTTGGTTTGACGTTCTTTGCCCAGCATTGGGGGCCACTTACCACCCATTTTACCGGCGTTAATGTGTGCTCTTGCCACGTCAAACTGTGACCAGCGTCACATGTGACCCTCCTGCTGCTGTCAGGTGGGCGACGCCAGACATGAGTGTGGGGAGCCCGGTTTTGCCAGGCTCCCCACACGTCTTCAATTGGCTTGGGTCGGGATCAGTGTTCCCTTCTCCGGGCCAGGCCCAGGGCGGTCGCGCCGATCAGAAGCAGCACCACCGCGGTTGTTGCCAACCCCCACACCGGGCCAGACGGCCCCGTGTAAGGCAAGCCACCGCCGCCGGTGTTCGGATTCGGCCCAGGGTTAGGCGCGGGGTTCGGCCCGGGACCGGGCGTCGGGCCCGGGCCCGGCGGTTGAAGGCGAACAAAGTGCGCCACCACGGCCAACGGCTCAACCACCTGGTCAACCACCGCAGCCTCCGCTTCCGGGTCATCGAACTGCTCACCGGCATATGGCGTGATCTGTGCCTTGGCCGCGGCTGCTACCGGCACCAAGGGCGCCAGCGTCCATCGCTTGAACACCCAGGACGGGTCATCGCAGGTAGCTGCCACATCCAACTCGCCACCCATCGGCACGTACGATGACTCCCCCGCTGGATCAGCCGGGACAGCGCCTCCGGTGCCGGTGAC
>JAIRTF010000060.1 GCA_031255075.1 Bifidobacteriaceae bacterium
CTGAAGCACGCCAACGGCCGGCTGTTCTATGAATACGACTTCGGCGATTCGTGGGTTCACTCTATTGAGGCTGCGCCCGGTGCCAATCACTTGGAAGGCCGGGTGGCCCGCCTGATTTACGCCGAAGGCCGCTGCCCGTTCGAAGATGTTGGCGGAACCAGCGGCTGGTTGGCATTCAAGGAGGCGGTGGCTGATCCGTCACTCCCCCGAGCAGCGGAGTTGCGCAGTTGGGCTGGACTTTCCCCGGACCCGACTGATCGGTTTGACCCTGACGAGGTGGATACCGAATCCATCACCAGGGGCATTGACTTGCTGGCCATGTTGGAACAGCCCGGCTTTGGTCCGGGCAGCTTTGGCCATGCCTTGGTTGACGGCATTGACCGCTCGGTGGCGGTCAAATTCCTAGGAGATACCGCCTGGGACGCGCCTCTCGATCCGCTAAGCGATGACCAATTGACCAAGTTCATCCGCCCGGTCCAATGGCTGATCAGGCGAATTGGCGAAGGCATCAAATTGACTTCCGCCGGCTGGTTGCCAACGGCTTTGGTGGCGGAGGCGGCAGCCGAATTCGGCGTTCCCGATTGGTCGCCGCAGGCCGCCAAGACTGAAAGCAAGAACATTCCCCTGCAGGAGCTTAGAGGCACGATGACGCGCAGCCGGCTGCTCCGTAGAGACCAGGGCTGGCTGCGCCCGACCCGCGCCGCGTTGGCTGCAGCCGATCACCCCAGCGCAATGTTTGACCTGTTCGCAGCCCGGTTCCGGCCAGGTGGGCGCCGGTCCGACCGGGCGGCAGCGATCGCTTTGGCTGCCATGTTGTTGCAGGTTCAAGCCGGGCATGGCCAGAACAGCGAGCGGGTGGGCGAAGCCATCTTGGAGGCCCTGGGTTGCCACGATTACTGGTTCGAATGCAACCCGAATGAGGCCGGCAACTACGCCTTCGGAATGGTCTATCCGGAGTGGCGGACACTGCTGGCGCTGGCCGAACCGTGGACCATGGAAGGCTGCGCCTGGCCGTTTGCGGAGCCGGCAGTCAAGCATTTCGCCCGCCAAGTCCTGGCTTCACCGGCCTAGACCCATCGCAGGCCGGCCCGCGGCCAGGTCAATCCACCTGGCCGCGTCAGGCTAGGGCAACGGCCCCAAAACGGTAGCCGCTCAGGTCGCTCCCTCACGGGCGGCCCTGAGGGCGTCCAAAGCGGCCCGCAAATCGGTCTGAGCCTTGCCGTAGGCGTCCCAATCGGCGGCTTTCAGAGCAGCTTCGGCAGCATCCCAAGCCTTGAACGCGTCATCGATGGCCTTGTCCACCCCGGACAGGTCGGCCGGGGGCTCCTGGCTGGGCGGCGGCGCGGACGGGCTAGCCGAAGCCGATGGCGGTGCTGAAGGCTCGATGGTCCCGCCATCATCAGGCGTATCCTCCCCATCGACTGGCGGCGTTTCCTTCTCCACGTCCTTATCCCCGGCCTCGGCGCCGGCGTCTCCGCCGAAGACGTTGTTCAGGGCATCGTTGAGGGTGTCGGCCACGCCAACCGCGTCATCGCCGAATCCGACCACCACCTTCTGGAGGGATGGGAACTGAGTTCCGCCTGTGGCCTGCACGTACAGCGGCTGGACATACAGCAGACCGCCGCCAACCGGCAGGGTCAACAGGTTGCCGCGAACCACTTCTGTGCCTTGGTCTTCCAGCAGACGGATTTGGCTCTTGACATTCGAATCAGAGGCGAAGGTGTTCTGCACCTGGCCTGGACCCGCCATCGAAGCGCCCTGTGGCAACAACAGCAACCGGAACTTGCCGAAGTCTTCAGCTACTTTGCCGGCTTGGTTGCCGGTTTCAGAGTTGACCGCCAGGAAGCCTTTCAGGATCTGTCTATCGTTCTCCCCCGTTCCGACCGGTATGTAGGTGGAACTGAGTGAGAAGACCGCCTCTGGTTGGCTGGGCATCTTCAGAGTCAGATAGTAAGGCGGCTGTTGGACGGGCGGCTGTTGGGGGGTCACCTCTTTGGTTGGATCATTCGGGGTCTTCCAGAAGTCCTGACCAGAGAAGAAGGACTTCGGATCAGTCACGTGATAGCTGGCCAGCACCGTCCGCTGGACCTTGAACATGGTCTCCGGGTAGCGCAGGTGGCTCATCAGATCACCAGAGATGGAACTGACCGGCTCCAACTGGTTGCCGTAGATGGAAGCCCAAGCCTTCAGCACCGGCTCGTCTGGATCCCAGGCGTACAGCGTGACTGAACCGTCATAGGCGTCAACCACCGCTTTGACCGAGTTGCGCAGGTAGTTGACCTCTTTGGAGCCAACGTTGTTGATGCCGGCCACATCACTGCGGGAGGTGATTGAATCGAGGGCGGCGGTGTCCATGGCCTGGTGCTCGGAGTACGGGTAGGCGTCGGAAGTGGTGTACCCATCCACAATCCACACGATTCGTCCATCTACTACCGCCGGGTAGACCCGCTCATCCAGAGTCAGGTACGGTGCGACCTTCCTGACCCGGACGGCCGGGTCACGGTCGTAAAGGATTTGCGAATCGGGCCGGACGTTGTCAGAGAACAGGATGTTGGTTGAACCGAACCGGATGGCGTAGAGCACCTTGTTCAAGGCGGAGCCGACCGATGGGCCGCCATCACCGGTGTAGGTGGTGTTGACCTGGCCTGATTCTTGATCATCTGACGGGTAGTCCAGTTCGACTGGTCTGTCCTGGTCAGTGCCACCAACAATGGAATAGCTGGGTGATGTGGTACCGAAGTAGACCCGCGGTTCTTCAACATCCAGTTTGCCTTCGGCTGGAATGTCACCTTCATAGAACTTGGGCCAGCCTGATTCGTCGGTGGTGTTGCCGTAGGCCGCCACCACCCCATAGCCGTGGGTGTAGACGGTGTGTTGGTTGACCCAGTTGGAGCTGGATTCGCCAATGCCGGCCAGCTTCACATCACGGACTGCGATCACGGTGTCCTGTTTGACTCCGTCGATCTCATAGCGGTCCACTGACAGCACTGCCGGGAAGTCGTAGTACTGCTTGTTCTGCTGCTTCTGCCGGAAGGTGGGGCTGACCACGGTGGGGTCCAGCAGACGGATCGATGCGGTCGAATCGGCATCTTCCCGCAGCGCGCCAGGGGTGGCATCAGTCTTGGCCGAATAGGGCGCCGCTTCCACATCATCCAAGCCGAAGGCGGTACGGGTGGCCGTAATGTTCCGCTCAATGTACGGGCTCTCTTTGTCCGCTTGGGAGGGCACCACGGAGAACTGTTGGATCAGTGCCGGATAGGCCCAGCCGACCACCACGGCGGACAGCACCATCAGGCCCAATCCGGTGGCCGGCAGTTTCCAGTCACCACGCCAGGCGGCCACCACGAACAGCACCGCCACGAAGACTGCTATGCAGGCCAGAATCAGTTTGGCCGGCATGTTGGCGTGGATGGCTGTGTAGCCGGCGCCGTCAGCGCCGCGCGGGTTGCCGTCTGACAGCATGGAGTAGCGGTCCAGGAAGTATTGGACGGCCATCAACAGGCAGATCAGCGCCGCGGTGATACCCAGTTGGATGCGTGCGGCCGGCACCAGTTTGGTTTTCAGCCCGGCTGCTCGGATGCCGCCGTAGAGGTAGTGGACCACTATCCCGGCCACCAGGCCGATGGCGACCGAGGCCAGTAGGAACGAAACGATGAACCGGATGGCCGGCAGTTGGAAGACGTAGAAGCCGATGTCCAAACCGAATTCGGGATCGGTTTGGCCGAAGTTGCCGGCGTTCAGCGCCAACAGCACTTCTTCCCAGTGCGATGCCGCGCTGACACCTGCGAAGGCTCCCACTGCCAGCGGCACCAGCACCATGGCGACCCGCCGGACGGGTTCGAATTGTTCGCGGTAGCGGCTGACTACTTGGTCTGCATCGGTGGCGGGCGCGAAGGTTGGCCGGTCACGATAGGCCAGCCACATGGACAGCCACACGATCAAACCCATGACCAGCAGTCCGGCCAAGAACAGGCCGATCCGCGCCATCCACTGGGTGGTAAAGACTTTCAGGAAGCCGATCTGCCGGAACCAGAGCACCTCGGTCCACACCTGCGATGCCGCGACCAGGGCCAACACCAGCAACACCAGTACGCCAACGGTCCACACCACCGGCGAACGGCGCAGCGGCTTGCCGCGCGGGACACGTTCCTTGGGGTTCTTCGGTGGGCGGGGCGGTCTGGGCGGCAGATTCAGAGAGAACACGTCACCAATCCTCACATATATTGGCCGCCGATGCGTCCGCCTCCAGCCCTAGGCCGACCCCAAACTTTGCCTACCTTGGGCTGGTCAGGGGGTGTCGGCAGCGGCGCCTGTCACTTGGTGCATGTCGGAAGTGTGCTGCCCTTACCGGAACTGAGGGCTGTGAGTGCGTCCACGGCATCGGCCAAAGTAGAAATCTTGACCACCTGCAGACCGTCCGGTACATGGCCAACCACGTCTTTGCAGTTGTCTGCCGGCGCCAGGAACACGGTGGCGCCGTCCCGTTTGGCGGCCACCAGCTTTTGGCGGATCCCGCCGATCGATCCGACCTTGCCGTCTGGGGCCATAGTGCCGGTACCGGCGATGATCCGTCCGTCAGCCAGATCGGTGGGGCCGAGTTTGTCGATTATCCCCAGCGCGAACATGGTTCCGGCGGACGGGCCGCCAATGTTCTCCACCCCGAATTTGACCGAGAGGGGGAATTCAAACCGGATGGAGACACCCAGCATGGCCCGGCCGGTGGCTTCGTCGGCGGTGGTCTTGATCTCCACGGTTACTTCGGTTCCGCTCCGGTCAAGCACCACTTCAACTGTTTGACCAGGTTCAACGTTGTCCATTGAGGCTCGCAGGGCGGTGTAGCCGGTAATTGGATAGCCACCGATGGAGACAATCCGGTCGCCCTGTTTGAACACCGCCGCGGCTGCCGGGGTAGCGGTCTTATCCACCACAATGGCCACGTCCAGGCCCAGGTATTCGAAGGCCGCGACGGTAGCCGTGTCCTGAGAGGATGCCATCTCAGCAGCGGATTGTTCATCACGCTGCTTGGAAGTTGATTGCCGGGGGTAGACCAGATCGTAGGGAACCAGCGCGTCTTGAGGGTCAAAATAGCCCCTGACCAGTTGAATCACGCTCAAAGAACCAGGATCTGAGCCGTAGGCTCCAACAGTTGTCAAGCGCAATTGACCGGTGATGGGGTGACTCGGCTCCTGATCCACTTGAATCAGTTCCACTTCGCCTTGCTTGCCCAAGGTATCCACTGTTGGACCGGGGGTCTGCAGCACATATGGCACCGGCAACGCGAACAGCACCGCTCCGCAGACTAGTGAGACCGCCAAAGATGCCACCAGGGTGATAGTGGAGGGGGCTAGACGGCGGCGGCGCGGCTGGGCCGGTTCGGCAGCCGGCGTCTGGTCTGCTTCGCTGCCCGGCGCCTGATCCGCCTGGGTGCCTGGCGCCTGGTCAAACGGACCGGTTTCGGGGCCAAAGCCGGCGGGTGGTTGTTGAGTCACACCTGCCATTGTCTTACAGGTTGCTACCGTTGATGAAACGCCACCGACACAACAGGGCAACCCAGACCGATGGCCTTAC
>JAIRTF010000095.1 GCA_031255075.1 Bifidobacteriaceae bacterium
ATTCGTGAGGTCGTAAGGCCAACGATGCCGCGCGCTATCACCGCCGCCAGGAAGGCGCCTGCCAGGATCAGCAGTATCCGTAATGGCGTGTCCATCAACACTTGGGCCCATTCGGGCCAATCCTTGGTCCGAGATGGCGCGTCAGCCAGGGGAGTGAACACCGAGGGCTGGGCGAGGCTGGCGATCATGCTACCCACGCTAGCCGAGGGGGGCTCCCGCAGCCCGGTCTGCTGCTTGGGCAGCCAGGGCGCGTTGGACTCCGGCTTCGCCTTCGACAACCAGGCGCCGCAGCGGCGGCAAGTCGCCACCCAACTCGGTCAGGAATGCTTTGGTTGCGCCCAACACGTCCACACCTGGCAGGTCTGCCACTTCATCCGGGTACATGCCGGTGGCCACGTTCATGGCGGTTTCCGGTGAACGGTCTTGCCAGATGCGCCGCACCGAAGCGAAGTAGGGTTCAACGAATGGCACCAGCAGGTTCTTGTCCCGCACCCGCGCCCACCCGGCGATGATTGCCCGCTGGGTTCCATTGGGGGTGGCTGGGTCTTCTACCGCCCGCAACCAAGCAGCGGCTTTGGCTTCCGGGGTTGGTAGCGCGGCGCGCAAACCGGCGGCTTTCTCCAGCCCGGATTGGGTCTTGTCGGCTGCTAATTGGGCGTCAATCCGGTCTTCGCCGGCCCGGCCGGCCACCACCAGACCGCCCATCAAATCCCAGGTCAAGTCCAGGTCCATGGTCAGCCCAGTCAGCGTGCGTGAACCCAACACCAGTTCATCCAGTTGGTCGATCTGACCTTCGGTGGTGGCGTGGCGGGCAAAGGCCCGCACCAACTGGAGTTGAGTATCGGAACCAGGCTGGGAACCAGCCAAAGCTTCCCACAGCCGGGCGGCCGCATTGGCCCTCGTCTCTAACTGGAATTCGGGGGCCACAAAATGGTCCAGGGCGGTGGCCAGTTCGGCCAGCAGCTTCTGCAGAGCGGTGGAGCTGGTCTCAGTAAACGCCCAGGTCAGCACCTTGTCTGCGAACTGCCGGGCGGACCATTCGGCATCCCGGGTCATATCCCAGAGCATTCCCCAGACAACTGACCGGGCCAGCGGATCAGACATCTTGCCGACTTGTTCGCGGGCCACCACTAACGATTCGGGATCCAACCGGATCTTGGCATAGGCCAAATCCCGGTCGTTCAGCAACAACAGGTCGGCCGGTCGCAGCTTCGGCAGCGGCGTCTGCGGCCCGGCCAAGTCCACTTCGGTGTCCCAGAAGCGGTTCAGTTCGCCATCGACCAGCGAATAGCCGCCCACGGCCACCAAAGCCGGCCGCCAAGCGGGGTAGGGGTCTTTGCCGCTTTGGCTGAGGGTGGTGCGGGCGGAATCCGCCGTCAGGGTGTTGACGCCGGCGGTCTCCAGCCACAGTTTGGTCCAGTTGGTCAGGTCGCGGCCGGAGGCGGCTTCGAGTTCGCCCAGCAGGTCAGGCAGTTCGGTGTTGCCCCAGGCGTGTTTGACGAAGTAGCTGCGCAGCCCTTGCAGGAAGACGTCTTCGCCGACCCAGGCCATCAGTTGGCGCAGCACTGAGGCGCCCTTGGCGTAGGTGATGCCATCAAAGTTGTTGTGGACGTCATCCAGGTTTTCGATGGGCGCCAAGATGGGGTGGGTTGTGGGGAGCTGGTCTTGGGCGTAAGCCCAGGTCTTCTCCGTGTAAGCGAACGTGGTCCAAGCATCTTTGAAACGGGTGGCGCGGACCGCCGCCAGGTGGGAGATGAACTCGGCGAAGGATTCGTTCAGCCACAGGTCGTTCCACCAGCGCATGGTCACCAGGTCGCCAAACCACATGTGCGCCAGCTCGTGAAGAATTGTCACGGCCCGCCGTTCCACCAGCGCTTCGACCGGCTTGGAACGGAAGATGTAGTTCTCGGTGATGGTCACCAACCCCGCGTTCTCCATCGCGCCGAAGTTGTATTCGGGGCAGAAGATCTGGTCATACTTGGCGAACGGATAGGGGTAGTCAAAGGCTGGCTCGTAGAAGCTGAAACCTTGTCTGGTCAGCTCAAACACATCATCTGGGTCAACAAACTGGGCCATTGACTGGCGGGCGTAGAGCGCCATCGGCACGGTGCGCCCAGACGTGGACTGAACCTGTGAATGCCATTCCGCGTATGGGCCAGCGCACAACGCGATCAGATACGAAGACAACCGGGGAGTGGGCTCAAACCAGTGGCGTACGGGGGCCGATGTGGGTGCGGCATCGGGCATCTGGGTAGGGGAGCCGCCCACCGCCGAGTTGTTGGCCGATGCCGCCGTGGGAGCCGCCGCAGCATCTGCCGGTGGCGTAGCCGTTCCAGCAGGCGCGGCCGGGCTGTACGATGACGCCAGTTCGGCCGGGGTGGCGGGTTGTTGGCCGGCCAATGGCTGATTGGAGATCACCTTCCAGTCCCCGGGGGCGGTGACCGTCAGCTCAAAGATGCCCTTCAGATCGGGTTGTTCAAAGACGGCGAGGACTCGGCAGGCATCGGCCGGCTCAAACTGGGTGTACAGGTAGGTCAGACCATCGGCTGGGTCGGTGAACCGGTGTAGGCCTTCACCGGTGTGTGAATAGCGGCACTTGGCCACGACCACTAATTCGTTGTCTTCTTGCAGGTCAGGC
>JAIRTF010000200.1 GCA_031255075.1 Bifidobacteriaceae bacterium
ATCAAATCGCAGCTCATCGCTTCATCCATGACGTGGGTGGTCACCAGGATGGTGGTGCCGTTGGAGACCAAGCGTCTGAATTCGGCCCACAGTTCCAGCCGCAGCACCGGGTCCAGCCCGACGGTCGGTTCGTCCAGTACCAGCAGCTGTGGTTCGTGGAGCAGGGCGATGGCGAGTGACAGCCGCCGCTTCATGCCTCCGGAAAACCGTGACACCAGTGTCTTGCCCGTGTCTGCCAGCTTGAGGGCTTCAAGCAGCGTCTGCGACCGCCGCTTGAGAGCTTTGGGCGCCATCCCGTAGAGGGAGCCGAAGAACTGGAGATTTTCGGTGGCGGAGAGGTCTTGGTAAAGCGCATCGGACTGGGGCATGAAGCCCACTTGTGGCCGCAGTTGCGAGCTTCCTGGCTTGAACCCCAGAACCTCCACTGCGCCGGAACTTGGCCGGCTCAGGCCAACTATTTGGTTGACCAGCGTGGTTTTCCCGCAGCCTGAGGGCCCCAGCAGTCCGGTGATTTGCTGTCGCGGCAACTCCAAGTCCAGCGACCGGAGCACTTCTTTCTTGCCGAATCGTTTGCTGAGCTCGTCAACGCGGACGGCTGCAGTGTCTGCACCGACCGGTGCAACAGACTCGATTGAGGCGGACCGGCTCATCAAGGGCTCCTTCCTGTCAGCCAGACTGCGAGACTAGCACCAGCCCTCGTAACAGCCCCATGCCGGAGCCGAGCCGGTGTTCCGGGCAGATCACTGGTGCGCCCAACCGCGTGGGCGGTAGTCGGCGGTGGCTAGGCGGCCTCCACCGGCTGGCTCGGCTTGGCCGTGCGGGCCGGCTTGATGAACCAGGCGATGAGCTTCTTGTCCAGCTTCAGTTTGATGGTGATGAACAAGAACAGGCCGGTCATGGCGTAAGTGATGACCACGTCCATGACACAGTGCTGGTGAAGCATCAAGGTGGACAGGGTGATCAGCCCGCCCAACACCACCATGGGGTAGCGCCAGCCCGCTTTGACGCCTGGTGCCAGCGCCAGAATGATAAACAGCGAGGCCCAGTAGTTGTGGTAGCTGGGGCAGGACCCCCAAATGTTGTCCGCGCTTTTCGACAGTTCCACAATCGCGTCGTGGAACGGAGCGCCTTCCGGCAGGGTCATGAACGTGCCGTTAATGAAATCAGCCGGCCGGGTGGTGGTTGGGAACAGGGCGTAGATGACCGAGCCCACTACGTACATCATCATCGAATTGATGGTGTAGCGGGCAAAGCCGTCTTTGCCGGTGGCAGCTAACACAATGGCTGGAATCACAAAGAACCAAACGAACGGCCACGGCGCGTAGACCAGCACCAGTGGCGTGAACCACGGCGTGACGCGGTCAATCGGCAGTTGAAGATTGGCGGTGTGGTCAACACCCACCAGCTCACCAAAGTATTCGGCTACAACGAAATATGACGCCGATTCGACCAGGAAAATCACGCCTGTGACAACCAGAACCTTGGCTATCGCGCGCCAAACCACCGCGCCGCCACCGGCTTCATTGTCAACCTCGAGTTCCCGCCCGACTGCCCCGTCGGGTTCTGTAGCTGCCGTGCTCACAAGTCCCACATTAGCGCGCCGCCCACCGCGCTGCCGAACACAGCCCAGACCGGTTCGCCACAGTGCCGTTAAACAGTTTTGGGTCAGCCCCTAACCACATCTGTGTCCAGCCAGCCATTGGCCGCGCGCCGCCCAAGCCTAAGAGCGGTCTGAGCAGGTTTTTCGCCAGCGCGTTTAGTGGATTCAGCCCTCGTCTGCAACGATCAGTTTCGGTTCGCGGACCATTCCGCGCAGGCCGCGCCAAGCCAGGTTGGTTAGGTGGGCGGCCACTGTGGCTTTGTCCGGTTCTTTGACTTCCAGCCACCATTGGCCGGTGAAGGCGATCATTCCGACCAGCATTTGGGCGTACAAGGTGGCGGTTTCCGGGTCCAGGCCGTGGGAGTCGAATTGATTGGCCAATAGGGCTTCTACAGCGTGGGCTACATCGCCCAACATGGAGTTGAACGGACCGCGGGCTTGTGCCACCGGCGAATCGCGCACCAGGAGGCGGAAGCCGTCCTCGTTCTCTTCGATGTAGTCCAACAGGGTCAGCGCGGTACGTTCCACGGTGGATTTGGGGTGTCCAGGCTGGCCCAGGGCTGCGGACAAGCGGGTCGCCAGTTCTTTGACCTCGCGGTCCACCACCACCGCGTAGACGCCTTCTTTGCCGCCAAAGTGTTCGTAGACCACGGGCTTGGAGACCTCAGCCCGGGCGGCGATCTCTTCGACCGAAGTCGGTTCGAAGCCCTTCTCGGCGAACAGCCCGCGGGCCACCAGCACCAGTTGTTCGCGCCGTTGGACGCCTGTCATGCGGGTCTTGGGGGTCTGTTGCCGTGCCACCCTTCAATTCTGCCCCACCGCTCCGCCCCTAGGACTCGAACCTAGACCAAGGGCACCAAAAACCCGTGTGCTGCCTATTACACCAAGGCGGAAAGCGCCTTCTAGTGTGCCATGACACCCGCCGCCAAGCGAACTTGCCGGGCCATCTCTTCCTTTGGGTGACCGATGCCGCAGCCTTGTCTCCCAGACACCACCGTTGGCCCGGGGCCAAGCAAACAGCCTCGTACAGGGTTCCTACCTGCCACTCGCCAGCCGAGGCGGCTCGTCTTCACCAACTAGGCGGCCGCCCTACGGAACTCCCAGACGCGGCTGGTGCCGCCTGTGACCAAGTCCAGGCGCGGCTGGCGCTATCTGTGGCCACGGCCAGGCGCGGCATCGGCGGCCAAGCTGCGGCCGGTCCGAGGCGGCAGGGGTGGGGTGTGGCGCGGTCTAAGCTGTAGGGGTCGAGATAACGCCGGATGCCGCCTTGGAGAACTCCCTTATGACCAACCCCGCCGTGATTGTTTTGGCTGCCGGTGACGGCAAGCGCATGAAGTCCCAGACTCCGAAGGTTTTGCATCAAATTGCCGGCCGGAGCTTGTTGGGCCATGCCTTGGCGGCGGCCCGAACGGTTGAACCAGACACGGTGGTGGTCGTGGTGGGGCACCAAGCTGAGCGAGTCGGCGCCGAAGCCAGGGCCCTGTGCCCCAATGTGGTGATTGCCCGCCAAGATGACATCCCCGGTACCGGCCGGGCGGTCCAATGCGCTTTGGCGGCCCTGGAAGCAGTTGTCCCAGAGCGGTCGGCTTGGCCCGATGAGATTCTGGTGACCTGCGGTGATACCCCGCTCTTGGACGGCGCCACCTTGGCGGCTCTAGTTGAAGCCCACCGGGCTGGGCGCAACTCCATCACCATGTTGACCGCTCAAGTGGATGATCCGCGTGGTTACGGCCGGATTGTTCGCGACGGATCTGGTGAGGTTGCCCAGATTGTTGAGGAGTCAGACGCCACCGCTGACCAGAAGCAGATTACCGAGGTCAACGCCGCGGTTTACGTGTTCCGGCCTGAGTCATTGCTGAGGGCGTTGGCACAGGTGGACCGGGCCAATGCTCAAGGCGAAATGTATTTGACTGACGTGGTGGCAGCCGTCCGGGCTCACGGTGGCACGGTGGCGGCGGTGACCAGTGCTGATCCGGCGGTTATTGACGGTGTCAATGACCGGATCCAGCTGGCGGCCGCGGCCCGGAAACTGAACGACCGCTATTTGCGTCAAGCAATGATGGCAGGGGTCACCGTGGTGGACCCGGCCACCACTTGGCTGGATGCCGGCGTTGAACTGCAAGCTGATGTGACACTGCTGCCGGGAACCCATCTGGCTGGGGCCACGAGCGTCGCGGCCGGGGCTGTGATAGGCCCGTTTACCACGCTGACGGATACGGAAGTGGGGCCGGAAGCAACTGTGGCCCAGTCGGTGGCGACCAGTGCGCAGATTGGTCCCGGTGCTTCGGTTGGTCCGTTCAGCCATTTGCGGCCGGGCACGCGGATCGGTGCGGACACCAAAGCTGGGGCTTTCACAGAGTTGAAGGCCGCTCTGTTGGCAGATGGTGCCAAGGTGCCGCATTTGGCTTATGTGGGGGATGCATCGGTTGGTGAGGGCGCCAATGTGGGGGCTGGCACCATTTTTGCCAACTATGACGGTGTCACCAAGTCCAAGTGTCTGATTGGCCCGGCGGTGCGGATCGGATCCAACAATGTGATTGTGGCCCCGGTTGAGATGGGTGCTGGGTCCTATTCCGGAGCGGGCACAGTGGTGCGCGGAGATGTGCCGCCGGGTTCCTTGGCGGTCAGCGCCGGGCCTCAGCGGGTCATCGAAGGCTGGACGGTTCGCAAACGGCCGGGCACCGATAGCGCCATTGCCGCCCAGGCGGCCCTTGACAGAGCGGCCGATTTGCCCAATTCTTCTGGATCGACTCCCGATGCCCACCCGGGCAACGTCTGAACCAACAATTAAGCGGAAGGACTCAGCCTTGGCCAGCGGAATTATCAGCCATGATGTAGAGAAAAGGATGGTCTTGGTCTCCGGCCGGGCTCATCCGGAGCTCGCCGAGGCGGTGGCACAGGAACTGGATTGCGAACTGGTTCCGGCCACCGCTTATGATTTCGCCAACGGCGAGATCTATGTCCGCTTCTCCGAGTCTGTGCGCGGCGCCTTCGCCTTCTGTTTGCAGGCCCACACCGCTCCGATCAACAAGTGGATCATGGAGCATCTGATCATGTGTGACGCTCTGAAGCGAGCCTCAGCCAAATCCATCACCGCCATTGCGCCGTTCTACGGTTATGCCAGGCAAGACAAGAAGCACCGTGGCCGCGAACCAATCTCCGCCCGGTTGATGGCGGACATGTTTCGGACCGCGGGCGCGGACCGGTTGATGGCTGTCGACCTGCATACCGCCCAGATTCAGGGCTTCTTCGACGGCCCAGTTGACCATCTGTGGGCGCTGCCCATCTTGGCCAACTATGTGCGCACCCGGGTGGACCGGTCCCGGCTGACCATTGTTTCGCCTGATGCCGGCCGGGTCCGCTTGGCGGACCAGTGGTCGGATCGCTTGGGAGCACCGCTGGCCATCATTCACAAGCGCCGCGATATGGCCGTGGCCAATCAGGTCAAGGTTCACGAGCTGGTCGGCGAGGTGGAAGGCCGCAGCTGCGTCATTGTGGACGACATGATTGACACCGCCGGCACCATTGTCCAAGCAGCCGAAGCCCTGGTGGCCAACGGCGCCAGCCAGGTGATTGTGGCGTCCACCCACGCGGTTTTGTCTGGCGAAGCAGTTGAACGGCTGGCCCGCTCCTCAATCACCGAAGTTGTTGTCACGGATACCTTGCCCATCGATGAGGAAAAGCGCATCGAAAAGCTGACGGTGCTGTCCATTGCCCCGCTGATTGCCCGCGCCATCCGCGAAGTCTTCGACGACGGCTCAGTGACTTCCCTGTTTGACGGCAACTCCTGACCCCACCAATCGCAAGCCTGGCTGCGGCCCGGTGCTCCGCGTAGGGGCTTCAGCTTCGCGCAAACTCGTAGGCCTGGCGGATCGTGCCCCGCAGCCAGTCACCGGTTGCGGTCGCCTCAGACCGCACCACGACGTGATAGTTCCACCGGTTGGCGCTGACCTGAGTGACGTTGTGGAAGCGCGAGTCTTCGAGGTGCCGGTCCAGTCTCAGGTTGACGTACAACACGCCATCGGCCGTCTTCTCATAGGCCCACAGCCACAGAAACTTGCGCTTCACCGCGAAACTCGCCTGCGCCCTGGTCTCAAAGCTGACTGGTCCGAGAGCCGTGGTGTAGGCGGCGATGGCGTCGAAGAACCGTTGGGTCTCCGGTTTGCCGGCAAAGTGACTGATCATCTTGTTGGAATCAGGAGTCATCGGATTCCTCCAGGTTGGGATGCGCCTCCAATCTAGCAGCGGCTCCTTTGGCCAACCACAACCGCTCCAAGTGGGGCGCGGGGCGTGGCTTACACTGTTGGGCGGACCGAATCCGGTCCGGCAGCACACCACCAAAGGAAAGGCAGGCCACGTGTCCATTCTCAACACGCGTATCCCCGAGTTCTCAGCCACCGCCTATGCGGAGCACACCTTCCGCGAGGTCACGGATCAGCACTTGCTGGGTGGATGGTCTGTGGTGTTCTTCTACCCGGCGGACTTCTCCTTTGTCTGCCCCACCGAACTGGCGGATCTGGCCTCACTGTATGACCAGTTCCAGGAACTGGGCACGGAAATCTATTCGGTCTCAACTGACACGCACTTCTGCCACAAAGCCTGGCATGACACTTCGGACGCCATCTCAACCATCGGTTTCCCCATGATTGGCGACCCGTCTGGCCAGGTAACTCGCGGCTTCGGGGTGATGATTGAGGAGACCGGTCTGGCCGAACGGGCCACCTTCTTGATCAACCCGGAGGGAATCATCAAAGCAGTTGAAATCTCTGACGGCGCAGTTGGCCGTGACGCTCGCGATTTGCTGCGCAAGGTCCGGGCCGCCCAGTGGGTGGCGACAAATCCGGAAGAGGTCTGCCCGGCCCGTTGGGTGTTGGGCGCTGATACGCTCAAGCCGTCGGCTGAGTTGGTCGGCCAAATCTAGGGAGGAACTGCCCGTGCAGACGCGTCAATGGTTCAAGGTTTGGGGAGCTGTCGCGGTGTTGGCGGCATCGTTGGCGGGTTGTAGCCAGAAAGCCAAAGATGACGCGATTGAATCGCTGAACCCCGGCAACAAGGTGGAGCCCGCTCTCCAGGCGGCCGTTGACGCCGACGTTCAGATGGTTGCCGCCGCGGTGACCAGCCACTACGTCACGGCTGAGGCAGATGCCAAAGTCATGAATTCCGGCGGCGTCTACTACGTTTGCGGGACTGATGACACCGACTGCGCCTCTGACGTCAACATGGTTGCCCCGGCCAGTCCCGGTGTCCAACTGGTTTTGGCTCGCACCGGCGCCGCTTCTTGGTGCGTCCAGGGCGGTACTCAGGACCGCGACTACCAAGTTCATCTCTCAGCCGCTGTTCGCACCTTGGAGGCAGGTCCCTGCTAGGGCTGCCAGGAGCATGCCCCAGCGGGTTACGGATTGGGCTAGGATGGCCGGGTTGCCTTGGCGAGGGAAGTCCAAAGGGGGCTTCCGTGATCGACTGGGTCGCGGCATCGGGCAAGTGAAACCGGCGGGGAAACCCCGGCCGGCGGAGCCACGCGAGATGCTCTTAGCTGGGCAAACAGTCCAGGCGGGCGGCGCAGTAGTGCGTCAACCGGCCAGGACACCAATTGAGCTAAGGAGCAAAACGTGGCAGAGACAATTCTGAAGGCTGAAGCCCGGACCGAATTCGGCAAGGGCGCGGCCCGGCGGACCAGGCGCGCGGGCCGGGTGCCGGCCGTCATGCAGGCCCACCGCGGTGAACCGATCCACATTTCGTTGCCAGGCCATGACGCCTTCTTGGCGCTGCGGCACGCCAACGCCGTGCTGACCATTGACCTGGATGGCACCGAAACCCTGACCAT
>JAIRTF010000058.1 GCA_031255075.1 Bifidobacteriaceae bacterium
CGGATTGCCCGTGACCTGCATGACCTGGCCATTCAGCAGCTATTCGCGACCGGTATGCGGTTGGAATCCGCCCGGCGGGACGCCGCCAGCGGCGTTGAACCAGCCGGCCTGGTCAAGACCCTGACCGATTCTGTGGACTCGATT
Organism: Bifidobacteriaceae bacterium; assembly: GCA_031255075.1. Taxonomy (GTDB): domain Bacteria; phylum Actinomycetota; class Actinomycetes; order Actinomycetales; family WQXJ01; genus JAIRTF01. Next base: position 145 of record JAIRTF010000058.1, read on the forward strand.
GATTCCACAGTCCGTGAAATCCGGGCGATTGTCTCCCACCTGCGCAACCCTGGGGCTGATGAACCGATCGCCGAGCGGCTGCGGCACGAAGCTTCCGCCGCCCGAGCTTTGCTGGGTTTCGCGCCTTCGCTGGTGCTGTTGCTTGACGGCCGGGCCATTTCCGGTTCACCAAAAGATGTCACCGCCGCCAGCGCCATGATTTCGCCGGAACTGGCCGATGATCTGGTGGCCGTGGTCCGTGAGGGCCTATCCAACGCCGGCCGGCACGCCAAGGCCGCCTCGGTCACAGTGACGGTCAGTATGTCCTCCCCTGGCACTCTGGATGGCGCCAACGGCCAGGTCACCGTCTTGGTGGAGGACGATGGCGTGGGCCTACCAGCTGATCCCAACCGCCAATCCGGTCTGGCAAACCTGGCCGGCCGGGCGGCCGGCCGCGGCGGGTTCTTCCGGGCCGAGGCGCGGCCGGATGGCACCGGCACGCGGCTGGAATGGATGGCGCCGATCGCCGCCTGAGGTGGCTCGTGCGGCTACAACAGCCCGCGGCCGGCGAGAGCTTTGCCGGCCCAAGAGAAATCCGGCGCCCAGCGGTGAGCTGCCGGGCGCCGGATGTCAGGTTCTGTCAGCGTGCGGTGTAGCCGCCATCGACCACCAATTGGGTGCCGTTAGCGAACGAAGCGTCATCGCTCAGCAACCACAGCACAGCGTTGGCGACTTCTTCGTCGGTGCCCAAGCGGCCCTGCGGGTGCAGCGAGACCAACGCCGAACGCTGCTTATCGCCAAGGTCCTTGAGCAACGGCGTGTCAATGTAGCCCGGGTGAATCGAGTTGATGCGCAGGCCCTGCTCGGCGTAGCCGACAGCTGCGGCTTTGGTCATACCAGTCACACCATGCTTGGCGGCCACATAGGGCACCGCCGTGGGGGTGCCGACCAGACCAAGGATTGAAGAGGTGTTGACAATCGAACCGCCGCCGGCCCGCAACATGGCCGGAATCTCGTAGTACATGCCGTAGAACACGGCATTCAGGTTGACGTTGATGGTCCGCTGGTAAGCAACCACGTCAATGTCCGCCAGGAGGCCGGTCGGGCCGGTGATGCCGGCGTTGTTGAACGCCAAGTTCAGCTGACCGAACTGCTCCTCTGCGAAATCGACAGCCGCTTTGACCATTTCCGGGTCCGCGACATCAGCGACGAACGGCTGAACATTCCCACCAGCCGCGCTGATTTGGCTAGCGACTTGGTCAATCGCGTCCCGATTCAGATCCACGATCACCAGTTCGGCACCCTCGGCGGCCAGACCGCGGGCCACGGCCCGTCCAATACCGCTCGCCGCCCCAGTTACCAAGCCGACCTTGCCGGCAAACCTCTTTGACATGCGCCCTCCTAAAGAAGCAGTTGTTGTTGTTCATCGGGTCGCATCGGCTTCGATACGACTCCAGAGGTCAACACTACTCTGGGACTGAGGTCACAGATGCCAAGCGTCAGGCGCGCCAAGAACTCGATTCTTTAGCCGCCACCCAAGCCGCCACCTGGGTCCGGCGCTGCAATCCCATCTTTGCCAGCAGCGAGGTGATGTGATTCTTGACGGTCTTTTCGGCCACACCCAACCGTTCGGCGATCTCCCGGTTGGACAGACCTTCGCCGATCAAAGCCAACACTTTGTGCTCAGATGGGGTCAGATCAGCCGTCGGGTCTTCATGATCAGCCCGCCGCCTGGTCAGGGTCCGTTCATCCAACAAAGTCCGGCCCACGGCTACCGCTCTGATCACATCGGCGATCTCCGCACCGCGTACCGACTTCAACAAAAAGGCCGCGGCGCCGGCTTCCAAGGCGGCCGCCAACGCGTCATCGTCATCAAACGAAGTCAGGACTATTGGCCGGGTAGTGGGCGCGGCGGTGTGAAGCTGGTTCATCAGGTCAATGCCGGTGCCATCCGGGAGGCGCAAGTCCACCAAGATCACATGCGGGTTGACCAAGACCGCCCGGCGGACGGCTTCGGTGACGGATCCAGCCTCGGCCACGACGCGCATACCTTCGGACCGGTCGACTACTTCGGCGATGCCGCGGCGGACCACTTCATGATCGTCAACGATCATCACATTGATGACATCCGGCGGCAGGGGCTCAAGTTTGCTTGCTTGCACGCCACCACCCTAGCGCGCCGCCTACTGGTCGCGCTCCTCAAATGTGACCTGTGTCTCACTTGCGGTTGGTGCGTCTGCCGCGGCCAGGACCTCGGCTTCGAGCCGGTGGTAGGCGTTTTCAGCGGCTTGCTGCTCGGCCTGCTTCTTGGAACTACCCGCCCCGGTGCCCCACCGTTCGCCCTGGATCAGGACGTCGGCGGTGAACACCCTGGCGTGGTCTGGCCCACTGCCTTCGGCCTGGTATTCCACCGGACCCAAGCCGCGGGCGGCGGATAGCTCCTGCAGCGATGTTTTCCAGTCCAGACCGGCGCCCATCTCGGCCGCGGCCGCCAAGCTGGGGCCAACCAGGCTCAACACGGCCTTCCGGGTTGGTTCCAGGCCATGGCTCAAATAGACGGCGCCCAACAGCGCCTCCAAAGTATCGGACAGGATTGAGTCTTTGTCGGCACCGCCGGTGGCCCGCTCACCGCGGCCCAACAGCACAAAGGTGCCCAAATCGATAGTTCTGGCGATGGCCGCCAAGGCCCGCTGCGAAACGCAAGCCGCCCGCATTTTGGCCAGTTCGCCTTCTGGCGCCTCGGGGTGGTTCCGGTACAAGAATTCGGTCACCACCAAGCCCAGGATCGAATCGCCAAGGAATTCGAGGCGCTCATTGGTCGGGATGCCGCCGGCCTCATGGGCAAATGACCGGTGGGTCAAAGCCAACACCAGCAGGTCTGGGTCCAGTTCGCAGCCCAACCAGCCAAGCAGGCGGGCAGCTGACTCCGGCGGCAACCCAGCGGTGTGACGCATGGCGTCTAGGCCTCGAACTGGCTACGATCCGCCGCTTGGTAGTACCGACCCTTGTACACGCCGCAATGCGGGCAGGCCGTATGCGGGCGAGTCGCCTCGCCGCAGTTGGGGCACTGGGTCAGCGCCGGGGCGCTGGTCTTCCACTGGGAACGGCGGGTACGGGTGTTGGCCCGAGATGTTCTTCTCTTAGGAACAGCCACAGCTAACTCTCTTCTTTCTGATCTTCCAACAGGTCCTCAAGGGCGGCCCACCGTGGGTCGATTTGCCGGTGGCCATGGCCCGGCGCTTCCACCAACGGTAGCCCGCATTCAGGGCACAGGCCCTGGCAGTCTTCCGCGCACAACGGCTGGAACGGTAGAGCCAGCACCAGTGCATCCCAGACCGGTGTACTCAGGTCCACCGCGTCACTGACCACCGCCAACTCGTCTTCCATTTGGTCTTCCGCGTGGCCCTGGGGCTGGCCCAGGTCCGCGTAATGGTACAGCTCTTGGAACGTGACATCCAATTTGATGGGCACATCCGCCAGGCAACGGGCGCATTCACCGGTGGCCTGGCTCTGGGCTGATCCGGATGCCAACACACCTTCAGAAACCGCTTCCAACAGCAGTTCCAGGTGTACTTCTTGGCCCTCCGGCACCTGTGCCACCTGGGTGCCAAAGCCTGGTGGAGCTTTGAAATCAATCTCCAGCCGCTTGGCTGAACCTGCCTGGCGGCCCAGTTCTCTGACTGAGACAGTCAGTTCGGGCAGCTGGGATGGGCTAGGCGGCGGCATTCGACGGTTGGTTTCTGTTACAAGGTGCGGATGGCCTGACTGGCCGAGCCGTAAGTCTACTGCACTGAGCGTCCCAATTGGCGCAACAGAGCAACCCGAACCCCCGGTGACACATAGGAACTGACATCACCACCATGTTTGGCGACATCTTTGACTATCGAGCTGGACACATGGCCCCAGGCGGGCGCCGCTGCCAAGAAGATGGTCTCCACCCCGGTCAGCTCTTTGTTGACCAGCGCCATGGGCTCCTCATGTCCCAGGTCTTGGCCGCCGCGCAGCCCTTTGACTATCACGGTGGCGCCAACCTGCCGGCAGAATTCGGCCAGCAGCCCGCGGATGGCGGCAGCGCGGACGTTTTCCAGGCCGGCAACACATTCTTCGATCAGTTCCAGCCGTTCCTCCAAGGAGAACAGCGCCTGTTTGGCGTGGTTGTCCGCCACACCCACAATGACCTGGTCAAACAGCCCGGTGGTGCGTTCAATGACGTCCCTGTGCCCCAAGGTGATCGGGTCGAATGATCCGGGTACTACCGCCAAACTCTCAGCCATCATGCTCCTGCCCGGCGGCCGGCGCGCCTGCCCGCGCCCAGTAGACCACCGTTTGCCCGTATCGCTTCACCCCTATATCTTCCCAGCCCGGCGGCCAGTTTGGGGCCGCCGTGGTGGTTGAACGTTCCACCAGGACGATGCCGCCGGGCGCCAACAGCCCAGCTCCGGTCCCAGCGGTGCCGCCCGCGAAGCGCTGAAGGACCGTGTCGATTGACTGACTGGGCAGCTCATAGGGCGGGTCCAAGAACACCAGATCGAAGGCGCCGGCCAGGCCGGGCCGCTGAACAAACCGTTCGACTGGCGCTTTGACGATCTGCGCCCGGGCAGCAAAACCGAGCGCCTCAGCGTTGGCGCGGATGGTTTGAAGGCTCTGGTGGGTGTTGTCCACAAAGGTGGCGCTCAGCGCGCCACGACTAAGGGCCTCGAAGCCGAGCGCACCTGACCCGGCGTAGAGGTCAGCTACCCGCCGGTTCACCCAGGGCTGAGTTGGTCCGAGGCGCGCGTCCAGGGCGGAGAAGACCGCTTCGCGAACCCGTTCAGAGGTTGGCCGGGAACCGGACTTAGGTATCTGCAAGCGGCGGCCACCGGCACTGCCACCGATTATTCGGGACACTGGTTCACCCCCGTTCCAAATAGTCTTCACGTCCGGCCAGGAGCCGTTCAACGGCTCGGGCCAAAGCTCCATGATCTACCAAGTCCGGGTCTTGGCGGACCAAGGCGGTGGCCGCATCGCGGGCGTCCAGGATCAGATCAGCATCATGGGCCAGGCGGACCAGCCGCAGTGAGGAGGCACCGGATTGGCTCTCGCCCAGGACTTGACCCTCACGGCGGGTCAACAGATCAACGTTGGCCAGTTCGAATCCGCTGGAGATCCGCTCCATGGCGGCCAGCCGAGTGGCCGCCGGTGTGCCCTCTTCCGCTGTTGAGACCAGCAAGCAGACCCCTTGGGCTTCGCCCCGGCCGACCCGTCCGCGCAGCTGGTGCAGCTGGGACAGCCCAAACCGGTCGGCATCCAAGACCACCAAGGCGGTGGCCCGCGGCACGTCTATGCCGACTTCCACCACTGTGGTGGCGACCAACACGTCGATCTGCCCGGCCGCAAATTCGCCCATGACGCGGTCCTTTTCAGCCGGCGCCATTCGCCCGTGCAGAGCTTCGAGGCGTAGACCGGCCAGAGCTGGTTCGTTCCGCAGCTGTTCAAGGGTGGCTTTGACGGACGCCAATGGCCGCTTGGCGCCGCCGCTGCCGGCCCCGCCATTTGGGCGTCCGCCGGGGCTGGCCGGGCCACCGAAGGCCATGACGGCCGGCGCTTGGTCCTCCCACAGTTCGGCGCCATCTTCAGTTTGGGAACCCTCAATGGTTGGGCAGATCACAAATGCGCCGTGACCAGACCGGGCTTCCTCAGCTACCCGTTCCCAGACCCGTTTCAACCAGCCTGGATGGCTGACTGGATTGACCCAAGTGGTCGGCACCGGCTGACGGCCAGGCGGTGAGGCTTCCAAAGTGGTGGCCTCCAAATCCCCGAACACCGTCATGGCGACCGTCCGCGGAATGGGTGTGGCGGTCATCACCAGCACATGCGGCCTGACCTCTCCCCTGGTGCGCAACACATCGCGTTGCTCCACACCGAAACGGTGTTGCTCATCTACTACCACCAAGCCCAGGTCGTGGAACTCGACCGAACCTTCCAACAAGGCATGGGTGCCAACTACCAAGCCCGCCCCGCCCTCAGCTACTTTCGCCAACAGCTCAGTCTTGGCCTTGCCGGCAACCGAACCAGTCAGCAACTCCAAGCCGATCCGGTCCCTCAATTCGGCTGCTTCCAGCAGCTTGGCAATGGTTTGGTGATGTTGCCCGGCCAACACCTCAGTTGGCGCCAACAGCACCGCTTGGCCGCTGCCGGCCACCACTTGGAGCATGGCGCGCAGCGCCACCACCGTCTTGCCGGAGCCGACGTCGCCTTGCAGCAGTTGGTTCATCGGACGGGTTTGTGCCAACAGCGAAGAGATCTTCTGAC
>JAIRTF010000236.1 GCA_031255075.1 Bifidobacteriaceae bacterium
TTGCCGCACGTCTTTGGTGGGCCCTACCGGTCTGACACCCGCAATCCGCCACGCGATTTGGCGCGCTTCGCGGCCCTCAACCCCGAATCAACCAAACAGCATTACGACTTGGCCCGGCTGGCGGACGACCTGCGGATTGTTCACCGCGAGGGGTTGCGGCTGGTCAACCTGGTGCCGCCGCCAGTGACCAACCGGGAAGTGCTGTGTGACCTGTTGGGGGTCTCGCTGCTGCCGGGCGCCAGCGAAGTCCAATGCGTTCATCGCGACGTCCACACCCGGTACGCCGAATTGTTCGGCGGCGTGGGCCGATACATCGAAACCACTGAACAAGAACTTCAGCGGATTGCCGCCTACATCGCGGACACCACGCCCGCGCCGGCACCAGAGATGGAAGGCGGCTGAGCACTAGGCGGCCCGGCCACGGGCCGTCTGAGGACAATCAGTCGCGGCCGGCCGCCTGGCTGGCGATGAACGCCGCCGTCCGGCCCTTGCGGGCTTGCCAGCCATCGAAAGACAGTTGCCGGGCGGATTCTTCGTCAAAGACCGGTGAAAGTGTCTTGACTCCCGGCAGCCACAGCCATGACGGTTGGAGTACCACCGGCGCTTCGTCTTCGCCACTGCCCTGGGTGATTCCTAAGTCCAGCAACACCGCATGCTGATAGCCGTACTGCTGTTGGGTCTTCTCCAGCCGGGCGACTTCCGCCGGCAGGTCCGGCACACCGTGAGTCTTCAACTCCAGCACCATCAGGTTGTCGTTGCGGCCCGTGCGGCCGCGGTGGTGGATTGAGATATCGACCGGCCGGGTGGTGGGATCTGGCTGGTTGCGGGCGGCCGCCGTGCCAACCGAACCGTGGCCCACGCGGTTGTATTCCACATCAACATCCCACGACCGTTCATATTCGGTCCGCAGCCGCCAGGCCAGTTGGTTGGCAATGACACGCTCAGAAGCGGGCAGAGGCAGTTGCACAGATTCCAGCAGGGAGTATTCGTCCAAGATCAGTGTGACCAGGGCGGTGCGCAGCCGCGCCTCAATGTTGATGTATGACATAGACAAAATCTACCCCAAAGAACAACCATCCCCCTTGGGCCTAGCTTGACCAGGGAGGGCGCGGGGGCGGCACCAGGACTGAAGCGGTCTTGAGGCGCAGAGCTTGGGCCTAGAGTGGGACCGATAACTAATAACTTGGAGAGCAGGAGACGCGCAGTGTCGATGCATTCAACCCCAAGCGGTAACTGGGATGATCCCATCCAGCAGCCCTCCGACACGACTGGCGATGTGGTGGCCCCGCTCAGCCGCGAACGGATCGCCGCCGCTATGCAGGCCGAACGCTGGAACTATTTGATTGACGATGAAGGCGATATAGGCGGCCTGCTGGAATCTAACTTGTTCTACTTTTTCCTCTACGGCGAGGCTAATGAGATTTTGCAGGTCAGGGGGCGGTGGCACCAGCAGCTACCGATCTCCATGCGGTCTCAGGTACGCCAGGCCCTAGACGATTGGCACTTCTCCAAGATTTGGCCCAAGGCCTACACCACCGTTGACGACGTGGGCCGCATGTGGGTGCTGGCGGAGCACTCCGTGGACTGGGAAGAGGGCGTCACGGACCGGCAACTCCGCTTGACACTGCGCTGCGCCGCCAACACTTCGCTGTCCTTGTTCCATTACCTGGAGGACCAGTTGGTCACGATTGGCCCCAAGGGTGACACTTCCCTAGGTTGGCGGTATTGACCTTGGCCGATGCCGCGCCGCCGCCCCAGCACGCCAGCTCGGTTGGGTCTTGGCGCCGGCGGGCAGCGGTGTTGGCGGCCGTGGCCGTGTTGGCCGCAGCCGGCGGATCGGTAGCGGCGTTGGCCGTCCAAGGAGCTTTCAAACCATCCGAACCTGATCCGGTGGTGGCAGCCAGCCCGTCGCCAAGCCTTTCGCCCAGCGCTAGCCAATCTGCCAGCGCCAGCCCAACGCCATCGGCTAGCCCGAGCCCTTCGGCCACACCCAGCCCCACGCCACCCGCCGAACCGCCGGCATCCAGTGCGCCGCCGCCAGTCAACTTCCCATCCGGTTCGCTGGCCGGCCGGGTGATCGCCTTGGACCCTGGGCACAGCCCAGCCGGCGGGTCCAACAAACAGGTGCCGGATGGACGTGGCGGCACCAAGCCTTGCAACACTTCCGGCACGTCCACCAACGGCGGCTACGCGGAACGCGATTTCAACTACGACGTGGCCATCCGGGTCAAGCAACTGCTTGAGGCCCACGGCGCTACCGTCCTAATGACCAGGGATAACAGTCCCTCAACTCTGGTTTGTGTGGACAAACGCGGCACCTTTGCCCAAGACCACGGCGCCGAGTTGTTGGTTTCGATCCATGGCGACGGCAACACCAACCCAGCAGTCAAGGGGTTCTTCGCCATTGTCTCTTCACCCCCGTTGAACGCCGCCCAAGGCCAGCCGTCGCTGGAACTGGCCGAAGCAGTTCTGGTGCGGCTGCGCGGCGCTGGCTTCACCCAGAACGCCGCCTACCCGGGAGGTATCTCCAAACGGTCAGATATCGCCGGGGTGTCACTGTCCACCAAACCGGTGGTGATGTTCGAGTTGGGTGAGATGCGCAACCCGGAGGAGGCCGCCATCATGAGTTCAGCCGACGGCCGCCAACGCTATGCCGATTGTGTGGCAGCCGGCATTGCCGATTGGCTGTTGACCCATCCCGCCTAGCCTTCACCCAGGTCAGAGCTTCACAACCGGAGCGAACCGCAACAAGATCCGCTTTAGACCTTCTTCCCTGAACTTGATCTTGGCGACCTGTCCCAGGCCTTCGCCTTCAACGTCTTCAACGGTGCCCAACCCATAGACATCATGGGTAATCAGATCACCCGGCCGCAGGCTGGGCACATCCGATTCCGGCCTGGGGGTAGCCGAACCGAACTTGGCGCCAGTTGACCCCGGCCCTCCACCTGGTTTCGACAGGTAGCGCTTGGCCGTGCCGCCGCTGCTTCCGCCAACCCAGGTTTCGGATTGGAGACGGGCGCTTGACCCGGCCGCCCGCCGCCACTCCATGACCTCCTTGGGGATGTCATCAATGAACCGTGACGGTACGAACCATTCCGGTTTCCCAAAGGTGGTGCGGGCCTCCGCCCGGGAGATGTACAGTCGCCGTTTGGCTCTGGTCAGCGCCACATAGGCCAGCCGACGTTCCTCTTCAAGTTCGGTTTGACTGCCCAGCGAGCGGGCATGTGGGAAGGTGCCGTCCTCAAACCCGGTCAAGAACACCACCGGGAACTCCAAGCCCTTGGCGGTGTGGACGGTCATCAGGGCGACCGCGCCGGCGGCATCGGCCACCGAGCGGGAACCTTCTTTGCCTGCGGCCTGCTGCGGGTCCGCTTCGTCTGATTCGGCGGCGGCCGGCGGCAACTGGTCTGAATCCGCCACCAACGACACCCGCTCCAGGAAGTCCGCCAACGTGCCGTCTGGTTCGCGGGCTTCGAACTCGGCGGCGACAGCGTTCAACTCCGCCAGGTTCTCCACCCGGGAAGCATCTTGCGGGTCGCGCGAGTCCTGATACTGAGCCAAATAGCCGGAACGTTCCAGGGCCAGCCCCAGGACCTGCTGGGCGCCGGCACCCTCTTCAGCCATTTGCCCCAAATCCACCAACAGTTTGTGCAACTCACCGATCGAAGCCCTGGCCCGCGGCGTCAGGGCCCCAATCTGGTCGGCTTGACCCATGGCCGCACCGAATGACAACCGGTGTTTGGCGGCGTAGGCCTGGACGGCGGCTTCGGTCTGGCCTCCCAGGCCCCGCCGGGGAACGTTGAAGATGCGCCGCACGGCCACTGTGTCATCCAGGTTGGCGCCGGCCCTCAGATAGGCAATCGCGTCCCGGACTTCTTTGCGGTCATAGAATCTGGTTCCGCCCACCACCCGGTAGGGAATGCCGCGTCTGATGAAAACTTCCTCCAAAGCCCGGGACTGGGCGTTGACCCGGTAGAAAATGGCCGCCCCACCATAGGTTTCGCCTTGGTCCACCAGCGCGTCTATCTCCTTGGCAATGAACTCCGCCTCATCATGTTCGGTGTCCGCCACGTAGCCGACCACCTTGGGCCCGTGGCCCTCCGCAGTCCACAACCTTTTGGGATGCCGGCCCTGGTTTTCCGCGATGATCCCGTTGGCGGCCGTCAAAATGTTGCCGGTTGACCTGTAGTTCTGTTCCAACAAGATGGTTGAGGCGTCCGGGTAGTCCGTCTCAAACTCCACAATGTTGCGCACCGTGGCGCCCCTGAAGGCGTAAATGGACTGGTCTGAATCCCCCACAACTGTCAGCTGGGCCGGTTCATAGCCTTGGCCGTCCCGAGCGTCCGCCCGGATGCCGGCCAGTTCACGGATCAGCATGTACTGGGCTTCGTTGGTGTCTTGGTATTCGTCCACCAGGATGTGGCGGAAACGCCGGTGGTAGTTGTCTGCCAAGTTGGGGAAGGCCCTGAACAGGTTGACTGTCCACATGATCAGGTCATCAAAGTCCAAGGCGTGAGCGGCCTGCAGCTGGTTGGTGTACAGCCGGTAGACGTCTGCGGTGGCAGTTTCAATGGGGTTGGAGTGGGCCACTACTGAGGCGTAGGACTCGGCATCTACCATCTCATTCTTGAGGTTGGAGATGCGGTGGGCCATCTGTTTGGGTGAGAACTTCTTCGGGTCCAGCCCCAGCTCTTTGATGGCCTGAGCCATGGCGCGCTGCGAATCCTGGGCGTCATAGATAGAGAACGATGTCTTCAGTCCGACATGTTTGGCTTCCCGGCGCAGAATCCGCACACAGGCCGAATGGAAGGTGGACACCCAAATGTTCTGGCCACGTGGGCCGACCAGCGCTTCGACCCGGCTTTTCATCTCAGCCGCGGCCTTGTTGGTGAAGGTGATGGCCAAAATCTCATGCGGGCGGGCCTGGCCGCTGGCCAGCAGGTAGGCAATCCGTCTGGTCAACACCCGGGTCTTGCCAGAACCGGCGCCGGCCACCACCAGCAGCGCGCCGCCGCGATGGGTTACGGCAGCTTTTTGTTCGGCATTGAGCCCATCCAGCAAATGCTCTGCCGCCGCGTCGGGACTGGCGGCGGTGGTTAGGGTGGCGGCTGCGGCATCCGCCCCCGGCTGACCGGCGGCGGTGGCTTCTTCGAGGTCCCAGTTGGCCAACCCCAAAGAGGGTAGGCGGGCCAAATCAATCAAAGGCGGTTGGCTTGAATCCATAACGCCACCAGCTTAAGGCCTGCCACTGCGGTGTTCTTTTGCCGCCCTGGAAGCGGCCACCCCAGGCCGGAGCCGGAACCATCTGGCGCCGCGCCAGTCCGCCCCAGGCCGGCCCGTGGGATTCGCTACCGAGCAGGCCGTGAGGCACAATTGCACAGTGTTTGAGACCCACAGTGAGCCCATTCCGCTGCGGCGGCGCAGCGGTCCGGTCACCGCCACAGTTGAGGCGGCAGAACCGCTCACGCCGCTGGCCGTGCGCGTACATCTGAGCTGTCCGGAGCTGTTCAGCGGGGCGCCTCCGGCAGTGGCGGCCTGGGTTCGGGGCCGGTTCCCAGTTGAAACAGCGGCCCCGGTCACCCCAAGTGCGGCTTCTGATTCCGCCCCGGCGGCCGATGCCGCACCGGACCTGGAAGCATCACAATCTACTGCTGGTCTGCCCGGCCCAGCTTTGGCAGCCCGGGCCTACACCCTGGTGGAAATGGACCCCGCCGCGGGCCGATTCGCGTTGGACTTTGTGCTGCACGGATCCGGCCCGGCGGCCAGTTGGGCCCGCCAAGCCGCACCCGGCCAGCAGCTGGAAATCTCCCGCCCCTTGGGCCGGGCGCGAATCGACCCGAAACACCGGCACTACCTGCTGGCCGGGGACGCCACCGCCCTACCAGCGATTCGCGAATGGCTGCGACTGCTTCCCGACCAAGCCACCGCCGCGGTACGGGTCTGGCTGCCCGCCCAATCTGAAGTTCAAGAGCTGGGCGGCCGCAGCGGCATCGACCTGAAATGGTTTTTCCCTGGCGACCCGTCAATGGCTGAACTGGCCGAAGCCGGCTCGCTGGCACCCGCCGGCTGGACCCCGGCGGACCCGGAAACCCGGTTCGTGGTGGCCGGGGAAGCAGGCGAGGTGACCCGGGTGCGCCGAGCGGTCAGCTGGGACGCCAAACCTTTGCCCGGCAATCTGCACGCCGCCGGCTACTGGCGGCGCGGCAAACCCAGCGACGGAGCCGCCGTGGAGTTGGGCTAACCAGCCTCAACCAAAGCCTTGAGATTCTTCAACTGTCGGTAAGTCAGCAAAAACCACGGCACGCCCACAGCTGCTGTGCTGAAAGCAACAAATGGGGTTGTCCAATCAGATGATTCCCGCACAATCAGGCGGGTGGAACCGCCCGGGAGCGGCCTGAGCACAAAGCTCCAGGACTTTAGCCACGGTTGGAGCGGCATGCGGTTCTCATCCCCGTACAGGACCAAAACCTCGTTCTTCTTCAATTCCGTGACGCCAAATGTCATAGCGTCCCAAAGAGCCACGTCATCCCCCACTTTGAGGCCCTGAAGGTTGTCCATCACACCGGTGGCGGAGGCCATCCCAACCGATCCCAGGCGGTTCAGCAGGCCGTCCAGCGCGTACCAGCCACCCCGTCCCATGCCCAGTTGGACCAGCCACGGCCACACCTCTTCAGGTGGCGCGGCGATAGTAATTGCCCTGGTGGCAAGCAGTTTCGGCTTCGGTATGTGGTGGTCTCCGGGTAGCGGCTCATCGCGCTCAGCCGGCGTGGCGCCCCAGTTACGCTGCCAGCTTGACCGATAGAACAACCAGTTCGCCGCGACCAAGGTGGCCGCTGCTAGACCGATGCCGCGTAAAACCTTCACGTAAGGATTTTGGCACGCTTTGGGCCAATTCAAACCCATTGAGTAGGTGCAAATGCTGGAATCACTCGAATTTACGGTCAGGTTTTGCCTGAAGAGCCTGGTCGTGGGCCTCTTGGCATTAGTAGGGATAGACCGCCGGAAGCCAGCCAAAGGGCCGCTCCTACCGCGCAGGCCGCCACATAGGAGAACTCCGCCGCCAGGTAGCCTGCCACCAACGGTCCCACCACTGAGCCCGTATCCCCGGCCATGGAGTACAGGGCGATGGCTCTGGCGCCGCCGGGCCCGGCGGCATCGCCCACGGCGGCGGTGGGGGCTGTGCCAATCAACGCGGCACCGACCGCGTAAAGCGACAATAGGGCTGTCAACAGGGCCAGGCTGCGTGAAAACGGCAACACCGCCATGGCCGCAGCGGCCACCACCGCGCCGCCCACCATCGGTCCGCGCCGCCCGTACCGGTCCACGATCCAGCCCGCCGGGCCAATCACCACGATCTGCACGGCCGCCGCTATCGACATGGCGATGCCCGCCCAAAGCACCGCCGTGGCTGGGTCTGAAGCCAGGTAGGCGCCCACGAACAGTGGAATCAGGGAGGATCTGGTGCCGTTGGTGTTCCAGCCTTGGGCCAGGTGGGCCAACAACGCCGCTTGGTAGCGCCGGTCCCGGATGACCTGCCGCAGCGGACGTGCGGTGGACGATGCCGCGCCATCGGCCGTCTTGTTGCCGGGGCTGTCCGCGGCGGAGCTGATCGGCTCCAAACCCAAGGCCACCACCGCCGCGATGGTCAACGTACCGGCGTAGAAGAAGAACGGCGCCCGCAACGAAATGGCACCAAACAGCCCGCCCACGGCTGGGCCGGCAACTGCTCCCACCAGGAAGGCTCCTTGGTAGAGGGCGCTGGCCCGGCCCCGCCAGCTCGGCCCGACCGATCCCAACAGCACCGTCATGGCTGTCACGGAGAACATGGCCGAACCGATCCCACCCAGCCCGCGCAGCACAATCATTTGGGCATAGGACGCGGCGAACCCAACCGCCAAAGAGGAGACGGCCACAATCATTACGCCGCTGATCAGCACGCTTCTGAGACCCAGCCGGTCCGCCAGCGGCCCCACCGCCGGCGCGAACACTAACCGCATCAACGCGAAGGCCGCTATGACCGCCGCTGCCGCGAATTCGTTGACCCCGAAGGAAGCCGCGAACACCGGCATCACCGGGTTGACCACCCCAAA
>JAIRTF010000259.1 GCA_031255075.1 Bifidobacteriaceae bacterium
ACATCTCCGGCGTCATCGTACGGCCCTCTGGGCCGGCCATGGCTCGGAAGAATCCCAGCATAGGGAACAGCGGATCAAGAAAGTCCAGGGACACGGAATCAGGGCTTGGGTGCAGCCGATCCGCTTGGTTATAGCAGGAGTCCGGGTTCTCCACGACCTTGGGCTCATCATCAGTCATGCCGACCAAGGCTATCTGGTAGGCACGCTTCGCCTCTGGCGAGAGGGACTCAAAGTAGGCGAGGCTCTCCGCCTGACCTGGGGGAGTGGGAGATGGCTCAGTCTCGCCGTGAAGCTGCTCCACCGTCATCACGCCATAGCCCACCCGCTTCACTTCATCCGCTGAGGCAGGCAGCCAAGGCACACCCAAGGTCTCTCCAAGGAAATAGGGTTCGTTCAGTTCGGTGATGGTATCGGGGGGACTGTATACATGTGGGGTGTATTCGAAGCCCGCGCTGTTCATGCACTGGGCAACGAACGCCTCGCGGCCGGAATTCCACTCGGCCATGGCTCCGTCCTGGGAGCGGTTGATCAACTCCGTGATGCGGTTGCCGGCGTCGAAATACTCCGCAAATGGCAATTCGACCGGCGATAGCATCTCTGGCTGCGCTTGCGGTAGCCCACCATCAGCGAGAGCCGGAGCAGTCGGCTGCCCTGAGGTGGGCGATTGATCGGCACCAGGAGTAGTGCAGGCGGCGCAGGCAGTCAAAGCACCGATCAGGCCGGTGACGGCCCAGCGCTTGACATGAGCCTTTGGCGAACGGTCCATCACGTTCCTTTCAAGTTGTTCCTAACCCCAAGTCTGGCAGAGGCAATCCCGCGGGAGCCTGGGAGTTAAACGGACCGGTCGCCTCGGCAGGGGGACGCGAGCCGAGGCGACCGGTTTATCGGGGGCCAAAAAGCTTAGGCCTGAATGACAACCTTCAGAGCGTCGTTCTTGGCGGCTTGGCCAAACACCTCATAGGCGTGCATCATGTCATGCAGCTTGAAGTGGTGGGTGGCCAGCGGCCGGACATTCAGCTTGCCGGCTTCAATCAGTTCGATCAGTGTGGGAGCGGTCACCGCATCAACCAGGCCCATGGTGATGGTGATGTTCTCAATCCACAACCGCTCAATCGGCATGGTCACGGGCGCGCCGTGAACACCAATGTTGGCCACCCGACCGGTCGGACGCACCAACTCGAAGGCTGCTTCCAAGGTGGCCGGAATGCCAACGGCCTCCATGACGACATCGGCACCGCCGTGGCGGGTCAGCGAGCGCACCTCATCTAGCCAACCTGCCTTGCCGGAGTTGACGGCGTGGGTGGCGCCAAACGATTCGCGGGCTGCCTGGAGCCGGAAATCGTCCAGGTCCACGGCAATGATCCGCCGGGGGCCCTTCAACTGGGCGGTGACCATGGCGGACAAACCAACCGGGCCCGCGCCGATCACTACCACGTCATCACCGGGCTGGACATCGCCATTGAGGACGCCCATCTCATAACCGGTCGGGATGATGTCAGAAACGAAGATGACTTCTTCATCTGACAATCCATCTGGAATCGAGTGAAGTGAAGTCTCTCCAAACGGGATGCGCACATACTCGGCCTGGGTGCCATCAACCAGGTGACCCAGTTGCCAGCCCAAGCCGCCCACTGACTGACAGTGGGACGGATGGCCCACGCGGCAATAGGCGCAGGTTCCGCAAGTAGTGATGCAGTTGACCACCACGCGGTGGCCGACTTCGAATTTCGCGACACCTGAGCCAACCTCGACAACAGTTCCCACGGCCTCGTGGCCAAGTACCCGGCCATCTTCGACAGTGGGCACATCGCCCTTGAGAATGTGCAGGTCAGAGCCGCAAATTGTAGTGGTGTCAACTCTTACGATGACATCGTTGGGGTCCTGAATCTTCGGATCTGGGACATCTTCCCAAGCCTTTTGACCGGGTCCGTGGTACACCAACGCCTTCATAGGGGGTCCTCTCTGGGTTCGAAACAATCAACAATGATCTGCCGCGCCAGCGCGACTATTCGAGCCTAGCGTACTAAGGGACTTAGTACCTAGCGTTCTTGCGAATCGGTTTTCGGCGCGCCCGGCGCGGGGGCCTTTTCGGAATCCTCGGCGCAGGTGTCAGGCACTGATTCGGACAGCTCTGAGCCCTCAACTGAGGTTGCTTCGGGCACTTCGTCGATGGCATCCGGCGGCAAGGACTTGCCGTAGTGGCGGTTGACCAGCCACTGAACCAGTGACCCGAACGATGCCGCGAACACCACCCCGTAGGCAACGGCCAGCAGAGGGTTTTCTCCGGTGGCTTGGCCGGCCAAGTAGCCGACCCCGACCGAGTAGGCACCCCAGCACAGGGCGGCGGCGCCATCGATCAAGACAAACCGCCGGATTGGGAAGTGCACGGTGCCGGCGGTCAGGTTGACCGCTACCCGGCCCACCGGGATGAACCGAGCCACCATCAGCAGCGGGGCGGCGCCGCGGGCAAATACGCGGCGCGCCCAGGCCAAAGCCGAATGGCCTTTGCCTTGTCTGAAGATGCGCCACTGGCTGGCGTTGAATTTCCGGCCAAGGGTGTAGGCGATGCAGTCGCCGCACAGGGCCCCAGCTGCGGCGATGGCCCACAACACCACCGCTTCCCACCACAGACCGGAGGCGGAATAGACCGCAGCGGTGGCGATGACCAGCGTCTCAGCAGGTACCGGCGGGAAGAAGCCGTCAATTATGGCGACCAGGAAGACGGCCACCAAAGCCCACGGTGAACCGGCCAGCCCAACTATGAAGTGGTTGAGCGCTTCCCAGCCGGCCTTCAGGCCGTCGAACGGACCAGCTACGATCTCGGCATTGGCCAACAAGTCGCTGCCGGCGTACGGCAGCACATCGTTGACCAGGGCGAGCAGCATTTAGGCTCCCAGTTGTCTGGCCACAACTGTGGCCAAACGGCTCGCCACCGCCTCAGCCTGGGTGGTGGTGGGCGCTTCAACCATCACCCGAACCAACGGTTCGGTGCCGGAAGGTCGCAGCAGCACCCTGCCCGAATCGCCTAATTCGGCTTCAGCCGCGGCCACCGCTGCCAAGACGGCCTCATCGGTGCCGGCCCGGGCTTTGTCCACTTCTGGAACGTTGATCAGCACCTGCGGGTAGGTCACCACGGTGCGGGCCAGCTCAGCCAAAGATGCTTGGGCCGCCCGCACTTCACAGGCCAACTGGACGGCCGTCAAGGTGCCGTCCCCGGTGGTGGCGTGACGCGACATGATGACGTG
>JAIRTF010000018.1 GCA_031255075.1 Bifidobacteriaceae bacterium
TCCACTTTGATCTCCACCGCCGGCAGCGTGATGGGGCCATCGCCCAGGTCAACCACCGAAACAGCCAACTCTGTGCCGACAGCTGCCTGCTCCACCAGGGCCACCTCACCGTAGGCGAAGCAGTCCATCATGGCGCCAGGCAACTCGGCGGAATCGGACACCATGGTGACACCCAAAGCCGAACCGCCGTGCAACGGCTTGACCACCACTTGCGGGCCCAACGAATCCCACACCAAATCCAACAAGGCCGGCGCACCCAACTGCCGGAACAAGGCCTGCGGAAGGGTGGCGTAGTTGGGGGTGGCGTGCCCGGCCCGGCGCATCAAAGTCTTGGCGATGGCCTTGTTCCAGGCGGTCCGCGAAGCCCGCGGGTCAGACCCCAAATAGGCCACGCCGGCCAACTCCAAAGCGTCCCGGACCGATCCGTCCTCACCCATGGCGCCGTGCAGCAACGGCCACACCAGGTCGAAATCAGCCTCCCGGAGCTTGTCAATCAGGCGGGCGTCCAGGTCCAGCTCGCTCACCTCAACACCGGCTTCGCGGAGCGCCTCCGCCACCCGCCGCCCAGACCGCAACGACACGTCACGCTCGTGGCTTAGCCCTCCTGCCAGCACAGCTACTTTGCTCATTGCTTCTCCTAGTGGTCGATGCCGCGCCTTTCCACGGCGCAGTTCTTACGCTATGTCCGGGGCCGGGTTTTGGACGTCTGGGGCCAGGCCCTCGGTGTGTGGCCCAAACAAGTTGACCAGTTCCATCTCTTTGCTCAACACACCCGCCAAACGGCGCACCCCTTCGCGGATGCGGTCCGGTGTGGGGTAGCAGAAGGACAGTCGCATTTGGCGTCCGCCCTGGCCGTCCGCATAGAACGCGACGCCTGAAACATAGGCCACCAGGGCGGTGGTGGCCCGGGGCAGCATGGTCTTGGTGTTGATGCCCTCGGGCACCGTCACCCAGGTGTAGAAGCCACCCTCCGGCACAGTCCAGTCACATTCCGGCATGTGCTCCGCCAGGGCCGCCAACATGGTTTGGCAGCGTTCGCGGTAAACCCCGCGGTAGACGTCAATCTGGCCGCGCCAATCGAAGTTGTCCAGGTAGGCCGCAATTGACAACTGTGAAGCTTGGGAGGGGCACAGAATGGTTGCCTCGCTGGCCAGAACCAGTTTCTCGCGCACGGCGTGGGGCGCCAAGGCCCAACCAGTCCGGTAGCCGGGCGCCATAGTCTTGGAAAAAGACCCGAGGTAGATCACGCCATCGGCATCCAAGGAACGGATAGCGGGCGTGACTTGGCCGTCAAAGCCCAACAGGCCGTAGGGGTTGTCTTCAACCACCAAGATGCCTTCGCGGCGGCAAATCTCCAGCACTTCGGCCCGGCGCGGCACCGTCAGGGTGACGCCGGCCGGGTTGTGATAGCAGGGGATGGTGTACAAGAACTTGATTCGCCGGCCCTCCGCCTTGAGCCGGGCGATGGTTTCTTCAAGGGCGGCCGGCACCAGGCCGTCAGCGTCCATGGCGACGTGTTCAATCCAAGCCTCGTATGACTTGAAGACGGACAGTGCCCCCACGTAGGAAGGCGATTCGGCCAGGATCACGTCACCGGGGTCCACAAACACCCGTGTCACCAGGTCCAAAGCTTGTTGTGAACCAGTTGTGACCACCACATCATCCGGGTGGGCGGTGATGAACTCTTCGGCCATCACCTCGGTGATCTTTTCGCGCATCAGCGGATGGCCTTGGCCGCTGCCGTATTGCAGGGCGACAGTACCTTCGGTGTTGATCAACTCGGAGGTGATTTTGGCGATCAGGTCCATCGGCAAAGCGTCGAGGAATGGCATGCCGCCGGCCAGCGAGACCACCTCTGGACGGTTGGCCACGGCGAACAAAGCTCGGGTCTCGGAGACCTTCAGTCCGTCGGTTCGCTTCGCATACGAACCAAACCACGGGTCAAGACGCGTGCCTGGACCTGGCTCGGGGGACATGGATTGCTCCTCGCTTCGTAGATGAACTTAGATTCAGTTTTGGCTGCGCCGGGTCTCACGGCGGCCAGGTCAGACCGGTTGGAACCGGCGTGGCCTGGCCGTGGCGGCAGCCTGGTTGGCTAGGAAATGAACTCGGTCAGTTCGGCGGCCAGCAGCGGCTTGGGCTTGGCGCCCACAATGGTCTTGACCACTTGCCCGCCCTGGTAGACGTTCAGTGTTGGGATCGAGGCGATCCGGTAGGCCTGGGCGGTGATCGGGTTCTCATCGGTGTTGAGGGCCACGAACTTCATCTTGTCCGAGTTCTCACCGGCCAGCTCCTCAACCACGGGGGTCAACTGGCGGCATGGGCCGCACCAGGGCGCCCAAAAATCGACCAGGACCGGCTTGTCGGACTGAAGCACCTCGGCTTCAAAGGTGGAGTCGCTAACCGCGGCCAATGCGCTCATGAACTTTCTCCTTGGTTTCGATAGTTGTCGCGTCCATATATGTTCGCACGGACGCGCCTTGGCTGACGTCACGCCGGGCGGCCTGCCCAGCTTGATGATCCGTCAGATGGTCTGTGCTGCCAGCACCGAATCTGCCAGCAGGCCTTCGAGGTATTCCTGGGCGTCCAAAGCGGCTTGGGCGCCGGTGCCGGCGGCGGTCACCGCTTGGCGGTAGGTCCGGTCCACCACGTCACCGCAGGCGAACACACCGGGCAGCGAAGTGGCTTGGTGGGCGCTGAGTCCTGGCTCGTCCGGGGCGGCCGGCCCGTGGACCACAATGTAGCCGTCTGAATCATGGGTCAGCTGGCTACGGAAGATTTCAGAGTTGGGTGAGTGCCCAATCGCCACAAACACGGCCGATGCCGCGACTTCGGTGGTCTGGTCGGTCCGGACATCACGCACCGCTACGGCTTCAACGCTGTCTTCACCTTTGATGTCGGTGACTTCGGAATGCCAAAGGAACTCGATTTGGGCGTGGGCCATGGCTCGTTCGGCCATGATCCGTGAGGCGCGCAGTTCGCCGCGGCGGTGAACCACGTAGACCTTGGTGGCGAACTTGGTCAAGAAAATGGCTTCCTCCATGGCTGAGTCGCCTCCGCCAACCACTACGACCTCTTTGCCGCGGAAGAAGAACCCATCGCAGGTGGCACAGTAGGAAACGCCCTTGCCGGCCAGACGCTTTTCGGCCGCCAGGCCCAATTCGCGGTAGGTGGAGCCGGTCGCCAGGATCACTGCGGCCGCCTCATAGGTTTCGCCACCCAAGGTGGCCAGAGTCTTGATTGGCCCTTCCAGGGCCACCCGGGATACGTCATCGAACACCACGCGGGCGCCAAACCGTTTGGCTTGGGCAGCCATCTTGTCCATCAGGTCGGGGCCCATGATCCCCTCCGGGAAGCCTGGGAAGTTCTCCACTTCTGTGGTGTTCACCAGGTTGCCCCCGGCCGTCACCGAGCCAGCGATCACGACCGGTGCGTAGCCCGCTCGCGCGGCATAGATAGCGGCGGTATAGCCAGCCGGGCCTGACCCTACAATGACGACTTGCTCCACGTTTGGAACTCCTTAGGTGCCGAACGCCCCCACTTCAACCAAAGAGGGGTTGAGCGTCAAGTCTAAGCCAAGCAGACCGGCCTGTTTCATGATGACAGCCGCCAAGACCAGGCACGCAATCACCACCACAATGAACACAACAGTTGGTACCAAACGTACCTTTGGCGCCGGTTTAGTGGTGGTTTGGGTGGGCTCTATCACGCTTTCAAAGGCCGGCGTGGCGGTGTCGAAGGTGGCTGAGGGCTCTTCGGGTTGCGCCACAGGCGTAGCGGCGGCCGTCAGCGTTCCCAGGGTGGTGGCAGCGGTTTCCTCGGTTGAGGCGTCCAGAAAGGGACGGATGCGCCCCAAATCTTCGGTCGCGTCCGACAGCTTGCCTCCTTCCGGCGGAGGAGTGTCCAAACCACGGGGGACCGGACGGGCCAACGGCCCCGAATCGGGTGGTGGAATGGTCCGGGGGAAGGGTCGCAGCACGGTGGCCTGGCCACCGTCAGCCGGAGTGGTCTCAACGGTGAAGGTGACGCCATCAATGTTGGGCAGCGCCGGCTGACTGGTCTCCGAATCCGACTCAACCAGGTAGGTTTCGGCTTCGACTGGGCCGTCACCGGTGGCGGCCGCCAGGGCCGCCTCCAGAGCGTCCGCATCTGGCAGCGGGCCGTGGACAAACGAATCCTCTTCGCGCGGGGCCTGCGCCGGAGCATCGACGTTCAGGGCTGATTCGTCGGCATCCAGCCCGGCCGGCGGCAGTTCAACGCCGTCGGATGAATCAGCCAGCAGGGCCAATTCCGCCAGCGTGGTTCCGGGTGCTGACGAAGCGGCCGGCTCTTCGGAGTATTCGTCTGGTTCATCCACGAAATCCGAATCATCTTCGGTTTCGTCTTCATCCACCGGTTCCCATTCCGCTTCGCCGGCTGACAGGCGGACCGCCATGGGACGGGCCGTCTGAATCAGGTCGATCGGCTGATCGGAGGGAAGCTGTGGAGCGGGACTTGGCTTGGCCTCCGCCGCGGCGGCCGCTTCGGCAGCGGACTCGGCAGACGGCGGATCATCCGGGAACGGTTCGCGCATTTGGGCCCGGTGGGCGGCCGCGCTGGCGCCGAGCGAGGCGATGGCTTTGTCCACCTCCGATTGAATTGAAGACAGAGTTGGCGGATGGGTTGGGTCGCGGTCCGACGCATCGGCAGCTTTGTCAGCCACGGCGGCAGCCGGTTCGGCTGCGGCAGCATCCGGGACCGCCGTTGGTTCATCCAACGGCAGTTCCTCCTGCACCGGTCCAGCCAGATACGAATAGGCGCCATCCACCGGTTGACCAGGGTCTTGATCCAACAGCGCCGTCAACTCCGGCGGCAGTGGCGGCAAGTCCAGATCCGGCACCTCCGGCAATGGCGGCAGCTCAAACCGGCTCGGCGTGCCCTCGTCTATCGGTTCCGCGGTTGGCAGCGGCTCCAGGATGGCCTCGATTTGGGCCAGCCGGTCTTGAATCTCAGATTCGGCGGCCAACGCGGCCACGTCCGCTTCGCTCGGTCGCAGCGGCTCAGCCCCGGCCGGCAGCCAGCCGCTATCAGCCGCGTACACCGGGTCAGAGGCTGACGGCGCGGTTTGGCTCACCCCTCCGCCGGCCTCAGCAGCGCTGTCGGCAGCACCAGCCGTGGCAGCCGGCTCGGCGGCATCGGCCGGCTGATCATCGGTGATGGCGGCAATGACCTCAGTGGAGTCCGTGGCGTCCGCTGCACCCGCCGGCTCGGCCGCCTCTACGGGGGCCGATGCCGCGGCATCGGCCACGTCCCCGCCGGCGTCCGGAACCTGTGGCAGCACGTCCCGAACCGACACCGAATAGCGCAACGTGATGTTGACCGGCTTCCAGGTGTCCAAGATTTGGATGAGCTCGGCGGCGGACTTGGGCCCGGCGCCGGTGTCCCGCAAGGTGACCGCACACAGCGTGTTTAGTTCACCCGGCACGTTGGAAACCAGGTCGATAGGCGCCACCGGCTCCCCGTCCCACAGCGGCGGCAAACCCATCACCGAGGGTGTTTTACCTGGCCAACGAGCGGTCAGCGCCGCATAGAGAATGGCCACCAAGGCTTGAGCGTCACGGGCGTTGGCGGTGGCAGCGTCAACCAAACTGTCACCGCGCAGGGCGGCGTCCCAGCCCAGACCACCCAAGGTCACGGAGGAACCATTGCCCAAGAAGACCACTTCGGGGCGGAGCGCCAAGTGGTACACGTCGCGGGCCGCAGCCTCAGCCAGACCGGATGCCACCTCGCCCGCCACAGCCCTAGCTTGGGAGGCGCTGAGCGGGCCCACATCCGCCAGAGATACCCCTTCAAGCGGAGCTGTCAGCACAAACGACACACCTGAGTAGCTTCCAGCGTCGAAAACTCGGACCAAGCGCGGGTCATCAATCAAGGCGGCGCGGCGGGCGGCGTCTATGGCGTCTGCCGCATGGGGGCCGTCAATCAGATAGACCTCGGCTTTGCGGTCCAAGATTTTGTCGCTGCTAGCGAAGCGGCGTGCGTTAGGCGTGTTACAGAACAGTTCCGAATCTAGGCGGTAGCGGCCCATCAGCAGATCGCCCAAGCCAAGGCTGGGGCGGTGCGAAGCGGAGTCCATAGCCTGTTACTTCCTTATAAGTGGCAGGTGATTCAGCCATACTAGTGGCAGCTAGGGCACACGGGGACCCCTAGCCCCGCGAAACACCGAGCGTGCGAAATCTTCCAACTCCCCAACATCCATCAAACGCAGCAAGAACCAGTAGGCCGCCGCCATCAACGCACCCACCGAAGCCAATGCCGCCAGGCCTATGCCGAAGCTGGCAGCACCGGCGCCTGGGAACTGAAGCAGCAGTAAATAGCCCAGTTCTCCGACCAGCACGGCGGCGGCCGCGGCCCGGGCGTGCATCCACAACAGCCGCTTGGCCCCCAGTTTGCCAATCCGTGAAGACAGGTCCGTCAGCCGCAGCACCGCGCCGGCCAAGAAAGACAGCGACTGGCCCAACCCAATGCCGATCACCCACCAGGTGGACGGCAGCGACCAAAAACACAACACCGAAAACGCCACGAACAGGAAAGACATCGGCACTTGCAGGGCCAACAAGGTGCGGCCATCTTCCAAGGCGAAATAGACCCGTTTGACCAGCAGCGTGGTTGACAGCGGCACCAAGCCCAACGACATGGCGATGATAGGCCCAGCCAAAGCGTGGACTTCAGCCTGGCTGATCCCCGGTTGCAGCACCCGGGCCAACGGCTGGGCCAACACCACCATGACGGCGCTGAAGAAAAAGCCGAAAGCGCTGGTGGTGCGGATCCCGTAGGACAACTCCTGGCGCAGCGGCTCAAACCGGCCGCGGGTGGCATGTTCACTCATGCGGGTGAACAGGGCCGTGGTCAGCGAAACAGTGATCACTGAGTGCGGAATTATGTAGATCGCCAAAGCCCAAGCGAAGATCGCGTTGGAAGCCACCACTTGGCCGTGAGCCGCGCCCTGGGCGGCAGAAGCCAACCGGATGGCGACCCACATGGCGCCCTGGCTGAACACCAGGGACAGCGCCGTCCAGCCGGTCATGCGGGCAGCGCGGCCCAGTTCAAAGCCCCGGAAACCGAGCCGGAACTGCGGTCGCAACCCGGCCTTCGCCATCGGCCCCAAGAGCAGCAAGGCCTGGACCACTATGCCCAAGGTGGCGGTGCCCGCCAACAACGCCACCTTGCCGCCACCCCAGGTGCCCAAGGCGGTGTTGGTCGGGTCGTAACGGCCAAACACCACCAGGAACATGGTGAACCCAATGATCGAAACCAGGTTGTTGGCAACCGGCGCCCACATCACGGCCCCAAACTTGCCGCGGGCGTTCAGCACCTGGCTCCACAGCGCGTACAGCCCATAGAAAAACACTTGCGGCAAGCACCAGTAGGCAAAGACCGTGGCCAGCGCCAACATGGACGGGGTCCAACCTTGGGTGAACAACCAGACCCACACCGCGGCGCTGGCAGTCAACGCGGCGGTCAGCACACCCAGCGCCACCGTGGCCAAGGTCAGCAGCCGGTGGACGTACTCCTCGCCGTGCCCACGGGAGAAGGCTCTGACTATTTGCGGCACCAACACCGCGTTGAGCACCCCTTCCGCCAGGATGGCGTAGAAGAAGTTGGGCAGCGTGTTAGCCGCTTCGAAAGCGTTGGCAGCCCCGGTGCCCGCACCGATGGCAGCACCCAGCAACGCCAAACGCACCATACCGGTCAGGCGTGAGGTGACCGTCCCGGCGGCCATCACCGCGGTGGATTTGGCAACGGAGGCGCGGCCGGCCCGGGCGCTGTCCGGCGCCGTAGCTAAGGCGGATTTCACCGGGCCGATGCCGCTCGCAGAGCCGGCCTTCACCCCTCGCCTCTCAACTGCTCGCGTTTGGCGGCGCGGCGTTTGCGGGCGGCTGATACCAACCCGAAGACCAGCACCACCGCCACCACGGCGCCCACAATGGCGGTGCCGATGTTCTCCCATTCGGCCCGGACCCGCATGGTCAAGGTGGCGCTTTGGGTGACCGGTTGGCCGTCGGCGTTGAGCAACTCAACTCTGACCTCAAACATGCCATTGGCCAAGGCGTGGACCGGCACCCGGGCGGTGGCCGATTGGCCCGGCCCCAGGTTCAACGTTGACGGCTCCTCCACCCGGATGGCGTTGGTCTGGGCCTCCAGTTTGACCACCAGTCCGGTGACCGGCTCGTTGGAGGCGTTTTCCACCACCACCGGCACCTTGCCGTCATCAGAGATCAGGTTCACTTCGCTGCCCACCACCACGGAGACTGGCGGCACCTGATCAGCTGCGTTGCGCAGGGCCGATTGGGCGGCCGCGTCCCTGGCGCCGCCAGTGGGGATGGAGTTGGACAAAGGCGCCAGCAGCGGCGGCAACGACCTGGCCGTATAGGCCGGCGGGTCGGGGGTCAGCGAACCGAAGGCCACAGCTTGGCCACCCCGGTCCACCAGTTCGGTGACCGATGCCGAAGCCGGGCCTGGCCACGGTGCCTCACCCCAGACGACGGATTGGGCTACCGGAGCTTCCATGGCCGCGGACAGGCTGGTCCACCTGACCCAAGGGCTGGTCTTGAGTTGGTCCAGCAGTTCGACGGCTTGACTGGTGGGTTGCCAGTCCCGGGGCAGGTTGACGACCAAAGCCTGGGGCGGCGCCGCTTCGACCTGGGAGCGCCAGGCCGCAAAAGCTGATTGAGCCAGAGCCCGGTTGCGGTCAGCGACGGTTGGGCGGCCGCTCAACACGGCGGCCAGACCGGCATCACTGGCTACTCCGAGTGGACCCTCGGTCAGGGCGAAGGCGCCGGCCACACCGGCGTTGGCGAACTGGTCGTTGGCGAACAGCACCGCCCGGGCACCGGTGCGGGACATGAAGCTAACCGTTGGCCGGTCAATCTGGTGGGCTGCGGAAGCCAAAGTCCAATCGACCTGGGCAGCAACGTCTGAGCCCAAGACTTCGGTGGCTGTGGCTTGGCCAATGGCTTTGGCGGCGGTCAACGCCTCAATACCGCCGGCGGTGTGAACCAACGGCGTTTCATCAATGTCGTTATAGGTCAACCCGTAGACCTCTTTGCCGTTGGTAACGGCTTGGCCCAGGCGTTGGGCCAGCGGTTCGGTGGCGGCGTTGGAGTCCTGGTCAACCAAGGCCAGCGGGTCAAAGACCCAAGCGATTTCTTGATCCTCGGTGACCTCTGCCACCTGGGCCAGCCGGGTGTTGGCGTTGGCCCGAGTTTCTCCCGGGCCCGAAGCCAGATGGGCCACCACGGTCAGATCAACATTGCGGGGCACTACCGCGGGCGGCGCCAAGATCACATAGGTGGTGGCTGAAGCGGCCACTTCTCCGGAGGATTTCTTCTCGGCTGAGATCTGCAGACCGCGCGGCCCCCAACCGTTTTCATTCTCCCGGCCACCCAACCCCATTTCGCTAACCGGCACATCGAAAGAATAAGTCCGGGTTTCGCCGGGCTGCAGCGGATCACCCGGACGCCCTTGGGCGATGAACGATTCGGGCTCTGAAACCGTCAAGTCGTGATCTTGCCAAGCGTCCAACTCATCACGGGTCCCGAACGGTTCCCTGGCCACCCGCAAGTTCACCACCACGTTGAGTTCCTGGCGGGTTGTATTGGTCAACTCTGCGGTCATGGTGAAGTGTTCTTCGGCGGCGGTCACCACCGCTGTTGAGGATGTGATGGCCAGCCGCGGCTGGCCGCTGGTTCCATCAACAGCGGGCGGCGCGTCCCCCCAAGTCGGAACCGATCCGCCGGCCAGGCCGCCGGCTGCCACCAT
>JAIRTF010000054.1 GCA_031255075.1 Bifidobacteriaceae bacterium
ATTGGCCTGGAGGAAGTCACCCGTGGCGCATCTCTAGTCTCCGAAGCGGTCCATCCTGAGGCCAACATCATCTTCGGTCAGATCATCAATGACGCCCTGGGTGATGAGGTCCGCGTGACGGTTATCGCCGCCGGCTTCGACAACCCGGAAACCAAGGCCTTCGTGCCGCCGGCCGCTCCCGTAGCCGTGCCGGTTGCCGCCTCGGTGGCCGATGCCGCTCCTCCAGTCCCAGCCGACAAGCCGGCGACCGCCGCTCCGGTGTCGCCGGCGGCTGAGGCCGCTTCGCCGGGGAGCGTGGCCCAGCCACCAGCCCAGCCGATTTCGACACCGTCTGCGGTGGCGCCGCTGATCCCACGGGCGGTCACGCCGGTCAGCACGTTCTTCGGTGGTGCGGGCAGTGAACCGCCGGCCGCCGCCGGCGAATCTGAGGACAAGCCGGCTGAGCCGGTCTCCGCAGATGCGCCAACAGCCCACGTGCCAATGGAGCCGCTGTTCGAATCAACCAGGCGGTCCCATCCGCAGACCAAGTCTAAGGATGACATCACTGTCCCCAGCTGGTTGAACGAGGACTGACCCAAACGGTTCCGCGCCACCGGCCCAGCTCTGGGCCGGATTGGTCTGGCACCCGCTTGTGCCGATTTGACCTGCGGTAATGCGCTGCCTTGGAGCCTTTTCAGCCACGCCGGCAGTTGACTGATGGGATTGAGTGGCGTGCCTTCCGGTGGAACACCTCCAGCCAGCTAGGCTGAACCCAACCGCGGGCCAGGAGGTGAACAGATGACTCACAGCGGACTGATCCCAGTCGATTTGGGTGTTGATATAGCCGCCTGGTTCACAACCGCCCAATTCGACCTGGCTGACGAAACCGGCCGGGCCGCCTTGGCTGAAGCCACCGGTCTAAGTCTGGCCTTCGCCAGCCAAGTCCACGGCACCGACATGGCCTGGGTGCTGTCCCCGCCAGACAACCAAACCACCGCCTTCGTCTATGCCAACCGTCCCAGCGGCGACCCGAACCAACCGCCGGCCACCAGCCAGCCTGCCGCCCAGGCTGAGACCAAACACCATTGGCTGGGCCGGGCTTTCCACAAACACTTGGACCAAGCCCCGCCGAAGTGTGACGCTTTGGGGAGCCAAGTGCGCGGCATCGGCCTGGTGATGAGAACGGCGGACTGCGTCCCGGTGCTCCTGGCAGACCCTGAAGCTGGGGTGGTAGCCGCTGTCCAC
The DNA here is from genome assembly GCA_031255075.1 of Bifidobacteriaceae bacterium. Taxonomy (GTDB): domain Bacteria; phylum Actinomycetota; class Actinomycetes; order Actinomycetales; family WQXJ01; genus JAIRTF01. The sequence continues at coordinate 1,225 of JAIRTF010000054.1, forward strand.
GTCGGTTGGCGGGGTCTGCTGGCTGGGGTGATCCAAAGTGCTGTAGCGGCCATGGAAGCGGGCGGCGCGGGGCGCCACCAAATCCGCGCAGCGATAGGCCCCGCCATCTGCGTGGACTGCTACGAAGTTGGTCAGGACGTTGCCGGCCAAGCCCTCGCAGGCGGCCACCAGGTCAAACAGGGCCCAGCCGGCGGAGCCTGGCTGAACATGCCAGGTTCCACAGTCAGCCAACTGGAGCAAGCCGGAGCTCGGATCATTGAATGGATTGACGAATGCACCGCCGAATCACCCCGGCTGTATTCTTGGCGGGCTGAACGCACCCTCAGCCGCCAAGGTGGGGTGGTGGGGCTGCCGGCAGACCGCTCAAATGAGACAGACCAGCGACACGCCGGGCAATATGCGGCGAACGACCTGCCATAACGGTTTAGCTTTTGGTTGGGTACACTTCCCCACCCACGCGAAGGAGAACACACTATGGCCGGCTGGATGCAAAACACTGGCAGGAAGCTTGGACTGCTGCCAACTGATCCCGAAGACTATTACTACGAAGAAGATGAGGAGCCGATCGCTGATGTCACGCCGATCCACGCACCTCGAGGCAGGGGACATCTGACTGTGGCAGAGAACACCCAGCGGATCGTCACCGCCCATCCCAGGAACTGGGACGATGCGAAGATGATTGGTACCACCTACCGCGAGTCTGTGCCCGTGATCATGAACCTGTCCAAGGTTTCTGACGCGGACGCGCAGCGGCTGGTTGACTTCTCAGCTGGTCTGGCTTTGGCCATGCGGGGTCGTCTGGAACGCATCACGAAGCAGGTCTTCCTGCTTTCGCCGGCCACCTTAGATGTCACCGAAGTCGCCAGCGACACCGAACGTCGCTACGACGGAGACTGACCACTCTTCAGGTGCGCCCGCACCGCGATAGCGCCATGCCCAGAAGCGGTCCAACCGCTGACCAGCCGCTGGTCTGCCGCCAGTGGGCAGGGCCAGCCGACCGCGTCCCACCAGGCCTAACGGTTGGACAGATCAGCCAGAACAGCGAGTTGAAGTGAAGACAGCCGCAAGCATTGTGTTCATACTCGCGCTGATCTACCTGGTGATAGTGATGGTGCGGGTGCTGATTAGCTGGGTGGCCGCCTTCAACCGCGACTGGCGCCCCAAAGGAACCATCGCGGCTGCCGCCGAGTTGACGTTCATGCTCACTGACCCGCCCATCAGGGCTTTGCGGAAGGTGATCAAACCGATCCGGGCCGGCGGTATGCAGCTGGACCTGTCAGTGGTGGTGCTGTCACTGGCACTATCACTGCTGATGGCAGCCGCATACCGAGTAGTGCTGCGGTGAGTGCCGGCCGCCGTCGCGTTGGGGGGACGATGCCGCCGCCTTGGGCCCGTATACCAGGCCGGTGACCGCCGGTCAGGTGGGCACTACCAGCCGGTCCAGTGCGGTGGCTGGGCGAAAATCGATCAAACACGACGTGGGAATTCATCAACTAGCCGGTGATCGGCTAGCGTAGGAGCAAGAACAAGCCTCAAGCGAGGCTTTAGGGTACCGAACTAGGTGGGAGACATGGCGCAACTGACAGCCGACGATGTGGTCCTGAAGGCATTTGTGACCACAAAGTTCCGTGAGGGCTACGACCAGGTCGAAGTCGACGATTTCCTCGACGAG
>JAIRTF010000077.1 GCA_031255075.1 Bifidobacteriaceae bacterium
CGCAGCCACCAGGGGGCCAACAACACTGCCACGCTGGCCAACACAGCCAGGCCGGCCAACAGGGCAAACAGCAAAGACATTGGGCCGCGGCCTTGGCTGACCATCAACGCAATGCCCAGAACCATCAACGCCAGGGCTGCCCCCAACCGCAGCCAAGACACCGGTCCGCGCCCGGCAGCGGCATCGGTCCGGTCAAGTTGGCTCCAGGCCAGCGCTATGCCGCCAAGCAGGGCGAACCCGGGAAACAACCACTGCCACGGAATCTTGACACCGACCGCCGCAGCCGCGACCAACGCCGCCGCAAACAGACAAACCAACCCTGCTACCAGCCGCATAGCCGGCGCCCGGCGCTCAGGATTGTTCAACAGCGGAGCCAGGCGGGCCAACGCCGGTGGCGGCCCGGTGGCGTCTGACGTGGGCACCAGCAACCACAACCACAGATACATCACCAGGCCGATGCCGATCGGTGCCGTCAGCACAAAAGCCCACCGGGCCGTACTGGTCTTGATGCCCAAGTGTTGAGCCACTCCCACCGCCACACCGCCGATCCTTCGGCCGACGCGCTGACGCCGCAACGGACCACGCGCCGGCACCGGCGCCGGCGAGGCCGCAGCAGTCGGTGGCGGAGTTGACATGGAAACATCGAACCACGCTGAGGGCCCAAGTCCAGCCGAAACGGCCAAATCCGGGGAATGCCCGGACCGAAATCAGGGTCTACTCAGGGACAAAATCAGGGCATCCCCCAATCGAAATTGGCGGCCTGTACGTTCAAACTTGAACCATGGACATGGCTAACAACTCTGCTCCGCCGCCACCGTACGGCACCGGCCCGGCGCCCGCGAACGGCTTCTTCCAATGGATTCGCGAACGTCACATTGTGCGTACCGAGCCACGCTGGGTGGGTGGCGTGGCCGGCGGCTTGGCCCTCCGGTTGGGCTGGGACCCGGTGCTGGTGCGAGGGCTGTTTGTAGTGGCCGCATTGTTCTCTGGCCTTGGATTGTTCCTCTACGGCGCCGGCTGGTTGCTGTTGCCGGAAGCCCGGGACGGGCGCATCCACCTGGAGGAAGCAATCGCCGGTCGATTCAGCCCAGGGTTTTGGGGTGGCGCCACCTTCGCTTTGATGGGGTTGATTGGCACACCGGTGTGGATCGCCATAGCTGGAGTGTTTGGGCTGATTTGGCTGGTCGTTGTGGCCGTTGCCGCAGTGGTCACCTGGGGTTGGGCGTCCGCGCGCCGCTCCGGCCGGACTGGACCCGCCCAGCCTGCCGCCCCCGCTGGTGGCTTCCCGCCGCCGGTCTACAACGCCGCTGCCAGCCAGCCGCCCGCACCACCTGCTCCCGCTCCCGCCTCCGGCCCAGGCGCTACGGCCGCCGGAATGGCCGGCGCTTCGGCTACCGCTGCGGCCGCCGCGGCCCAGTCTGTGGCGTCCGATGCCGCTCCCACCCCATCCAAAACGGTGATAGTGCCGCCGGCTCCAGTCCCGGCGAAAGCCGGTGAGGACAGCGCGGCTGGCGACAAAGGGAGCGCGACCGATGTTTCGACCGAAACCGCCGGTGACGAACCCGCCGCGACCGCTGACCCAAAAGGCACCGGAACCAAGACTGAAGCAGACGCCTCGACCGAAACCGCTGGTGACGAACCCGCCCCAGCCGCCGACCCAAAAGGGGACGGAGCCAAGACTGAAGCAGATGCCTCGACCGAAACCACTGCTGACGGATCCGAGGAGTTGGACGGCCCGAAAACCGAGGGGGTTGAGGACGGTGCCGCGACGGATGGCTCGGCCGGTGCCAGCGGCGGCAACGCCAAGACGACCGAAACGACCGCGCCGACCGACCAAACCGCCATATTGGACGATGACCCCACAGTGGTGATGAACCAGGTGCCTGGCGCTGACGAGGGGACACCGGACCACGCGGCATCGGCGGCCAGACCACCGGCCGGACCACCTGCCGCCGCAAGCCCACCGGGGCGGCCGCCCTACCCACCACGGACACGAGCGCCCAGACGGCGCAAGGGTGGGGCGGTCACCGCGGTGATTCTGGGCTTGATGCTGATGGCCGTGGCTGGCGTGCTGGCCATAGCCCGTTACACCTCCTTCTTCAGCGGACTGATCACCTTGGGAGCATTCGCCTTTGGCTTGGCCGTGACCATCACCGGCCTGGGGTTGGTGGTGTTGGGCGCCATGGGAAGACGGCTGGGGGCCTTCTTGGCGGCATCGATCGTGATGGCTTTGATTGCCCTGCCGGTGGCCACCGGAGCCGAGGCACTGTCCTTCAGCGGCGGGCGCCTGACCATTGGCACAACCTACTGCCATCCGCGCACCGTTGACCAGGCCGAAGATGGCTGCTACCTGACTCTTGGCGAACTGCGGGCCGAATACACCGACCTGGATTTGCGGCCCGGCCAAACCGTTCGAACCGAAGTATCCATGGGGATTGGAGCCCTAACGTTGGTGGTCCCCAAGGACGCCAAGGTCTCGATTCAGGCCGATCTGCGGATTGGGGACTTGGACGCCAGGGAATTGGAACCCAAAGACTGGGAGTTCGTTTGGTCGGCTGGGTTGCCCGGCGCCGGAGGTGACCGCCACGTGGTGGAAGGCGACCTATACAAAGGTTCGGAAGCGAGCCAATGGGGCAACGGCTGGTGGTCCGGCACCAAATCAGCTAGCGCAACGGGCCGAAACGAATTGGGTGGCCTTGGGCTGCACCTGACCGCGGCCTCTCAACCGACTGCGGAGAATCCACCCACCTTGAACATCACTGTGCGGGGGGCCATGGGCCAGCTGCGCATTTTGGAACGCTAGATAGGAAGAAACCGAAAATGAACACCACCGAACCGATCAACACCGCGACCACTCCAGGCACATCCCAGCCTTACTATCCGGCGCCTCCGCACTACTACAACCCGGCCGGCATGCGGCCCCCAGCACCGGTCAAGACCGGCCCCAGGTGGGGAGCGATTGTCTGGGGGATCATCCTGGCGGCGATTGGGTTGTGGATCATGGCCGCGGCCGGCGGTTTGATGATTGACGGCCAGCTGGCAATGATCCTGTTCCTGGGCCTGGCCGGCCTAACCCTGATCGCCACCGCCCTGGTAGCCGCCCTGCGCCGCCCCAAGTCCTAGCCCGGACCCGCAGTCGCGACCACCCGGGCAAAACATCCGGCCGGCTGGCAGCGGTTGCCGTCAAACTGCCCTTTCAAGCTCAACACCGTCCTTGAAAGGGCACTTTGACGTCCGCCCACCTCCCCCGGCAGCCAGGACCCCTGGCACTCGTGCCCGTGACCAGCCCAAACACCCACACCAAACCCCACCGCGGCATCGTCCCCACCACCCGCCACCGTCAAACTGCCCTTTCAAGCCCCTCGCCGTCCTTGAGTGGGCAGTTTGACGTCCGTACGCGCACAGGGTTGGGGACTTGGTGGTGTGGACGCAAGCGGCGCCCGGTTGAGGTCCGGATCCGTACTGGAGACGGGGTAGCGGCACCGAGCGATGGCCGGGTGGGGTGGGTATACGAGCCGGCGGCGGCCCGGCACTATCCCTGTGCTTGAGTGGGCAGTTTGACGCCCACCCGCCTTCCCCGGCGGCCAACACCTCCGGCGGCCGTGCCCGTGACCAGCGCAAACGCTCACACCAAACCCCACTGCGGCATCGTCCCCACCACCCACCACCGTCAAACTGCCCTTTCAAGCCCCTCACCGCGCTTGAGTGGGCAGTTTGGCGTCCGTACCCGTACCCAGGGGCGGGGATTCGGTGGTTCGACGGGAAGCGGCACCCGGTTGAGGTCCGGATCCGTACGGGAGGGCAGGGTGGCGGCATCGATCAACGGACGCGTGGGGTGGGTATACGAGCCGGCGGCGGCCCAGCACTACCCCCGTGCTTGGGCCACCGCCTGCCGGGGAACTAATTCATGGTACTGCCGGCGGGGCCGGGGGTGGCGATGCCGGGGGCACGGTTGGTGTAGCGGGTTCCGTAACCGGGGCGGCGGCTGACCCGGTGGGAGCTGCCGGGGGTGCCGATGCCGGGGGTGCGGTTGGCGTAACCGGGGTGGCGGCTGACCCGGTGGGCGCTGCTGGGGGCGCCGATGCCGGGGGCTCGGGTGGCGTAACCGGGGTCGGTTCCGTAGCTGGCGCGGCTGCCGAGCCGGTGGGCGTGCCAGGCGGGGCCGGTTCGGGGACTGGCGCGGCGGCCGGTTGAGGGACCGCGGCCGACGCCAGCTCGGTGGGCGGGGCGGCGCCTAGGTGCGGCGTCTTGTCTGGTTTGACCAGCGGTTCGCGCGGCACAGCTGTGGCGGCCAGCTCTTTGCCGGTGGTCAGCAGGCCAAGACCGGCCAGCGCCACCACCACGCCAATGCCCAACACCAGCAGCGCCACGCCGAAGGCCATGGCGGACAGCAGCAACGAAGAGCGCAGGAACGAGGAGGTGTTCATCATGTTCCAAAGCGCGGTCATCTTGGCGTCCACTTCTGCGGTGCCGGCGCCTTTGTACTCCTTGGCGGAGCGGATGTGAGCGATCTCACCAGCGGTCTTACCGTCCAGCTCAGGGAAGCCGAAGCTGGAGGGCAGCCCAGGGGTGTGCTTCTTGATGCCCTCGGCTTGGGCCATGGCGCCGAGCGGCCCTTTGACTTCTTTGGGCGTGGAGCCTTCAGCTGAGCCGAACACCGAGTTCATGAACGGCGTGTCACCGTTGATCGGGATTTTCTCTGCCTTCAGTTGCCCGGACACGCCGAACCAGACAGCGGCCCCGGCCAAGACCATGACCAAGCCCAGAATGATCAGTGTCCGTCCAATGGCCCGTACTGGCCTTCCCAGTCGCGAATCCTTCATTGGTCACAACTCCTTCGCTCTTCCGGAACCGCCTGGCCTCCCAAGCCCTGAAAGCTTCAAGCCGGCCCCGGGGCAGTGGTACCGGGAGGCTCATTTAATTGTAGGTCGCGCTCTTCGGCGCGGCTCACTCCCACTCAATAGTTCCAGGCGGTTTGGACGTGATGTCCATCACAATGCGGTTGACGGCCGGCACTTCGCCGGTGATCCGCCCGGCGATCCGCGCCAGCAGGTCATAGTCGAGGCGTGAGAAATCGGCCGTCATGGCGTCTTCGGAGCTGACCGGGCGCAGCACCACAGGGTGGCCGTAGGTGCGTTCATCGCCTTGGACTCCGACTGACCGGATATCCGCCAGCAACACCACGGGGCACTGCCAGATTTCCCGGTCCAGCCCGGCATCGGTCAGTTCTTCGCGGACGATGGCGTCGGCTTGGCGGACCACGGACAACCGCTCTTCGGTGACCTCACCAATGATCCGGATGGCCAGCCCGGGGCCGGGGAAGGGTTGGCGCCAGACCATTGAGTCCGGCAGACCGAGTTCGGTGCCAACGGCCCGGACCTCATCTTTGAACAGCCATTTGAGCGGTTCGACCAGCTCGAATTGAAGATCATCCGGTAGCCCGCCCACGTTGTGGTGGGACTTGATGGTGGCGGCTCCCTCGCCGCCGCCTGATTCGACCACATCCGGGTAGAGCGTGCCCTGCACCAGGAATTGGGCTCCGGGCGCGGCGGTGCGGGCCGCCGCTTCGAAGGCCCGGATGAATTCGCGGCCAATGATTTTCCGTTTGGTTTCTGGTTCGGTGACGCCGGCCAGGTGGTGGAGGAACTCGGCGGCGGCATCATGCACGACCAGTTTGGCGCCGGTGACGGCGGTGAAGTCTTGTTCTACCTGTTCACGTTCCCCGGCCCGCAGCAGTCCGTGGTCTACAAACACACAGGTCAACTGGTCGCCAACAGCGCGCTGGACCAAAGCGGCGGCCACCGATGAGTCCACCCCGCCGGATAGCCCGCAGATCACCCGCCCGGAGCCGACTTGCTCCCGGATGGCCGCGATCTGGGTGTTGACAATGGAGCCCGGTGTCCAGTCTGGTTTCAGCCCGGCTTCTTGGAAGAGGAAGTTTTCCAATGCGGCCTGGCCAAGTGGGGTGTGGCGGACCTCTGGATGCCATTGGAGCCCGTAGATTCGGCGGCCTTGGTCTTGGAAGGCGGCTACTGGGGCCCCAGCCGTGGAGGCCAGCACTTCGAAACCTTCGGGGGCTTCGGTGACGGCCACGCCGTGGCTCATCCAGACTTGCTGGCCAACCGGGCTACCCGCCAGCAGACCAGCCGGAGCACAGATGGAGGCGCTGGTGGAGCCGTATTCGCCCTTGAAAGCCCGGTCAACTTGGGCGCCCAAGGCGTAGGCAATGGCCTGGAAGCCGTAGCAGATGCCTAGCACCGGCACGCCGGCGTCCAGCAAGGCTGGGTCAAGTTTCGGTGCGCCTTGCTCAAAGACCGAGGCGGGCCCACCGGACAGGATGATGGCCGCCGGCCGCCGGGCCAGGATCTGTTCGGCGGAGAGAGTGTGTGGCGCGATTTCCGAATAGACGCGGGCTTCGCGGACCCGCCTGGCGATTAGTTGGGCGTACTGCGCGCCGAAGTCAATCACCAAGACTGGGCCTTGATTCCCCATGGTGTTAGTCACAGAACGTACTGCTCCTTACAAAGTGTGTGCCACAAGGTCCCCTAAACCCTAGGTAGACTGGTTAGCAAGGTCTGAGGGCAGTCGCACTCAGAGAAGGGCTCTCCAGTATGACGAAAGGTTCTGGACTCGTGGCACGTTCGGTTTATCTAGCATCCGTTGACCGGGATGCGGTCAAGTCTATTGTGGCCGTTGGCCTGATCGAGGAGCTGAAACGCTCCTACGAGAGGGTTGGCGTGTTCCGGCCGGTCCTGCGGCGGGCAGATGGCCGCGACCACGTGCTGGATTTGCTGAAAACCAGGGACACAATCGAAGCGGACCGCGAAGTCCGCGAAGGCACCACCTACAAGCATTTCGATGAAGCGCCCGATGCCGCCATGCAGTTGGTCCTGGACCGCTACGAAGCATTCAAGAAGCTATGTGACGTCGTAGTGGTAGTGGGCTCTGACCACACAGACGTGCCCGGCGGCGAGGAACTCTCGCTCAACGCGCGGATTGCCGCCAACCTCGGCACACCAATGCTGGTGGTGCTGCCAGGTTCACGGCTGACCCCGGCCCAACTGATTGCCTCAGCCGAGTTGGCCACCAAGACCATCGAGGCCAAACACGCCAGCGTCATCGGCGTGGTGGCCAACCGCTGCCCCACCACAACCATCGCCGCTGTGCGGGCAGCCCTCGGCAAACTGGATGTGGCCACCGCCGCCGTCCCAGA
>JAIRTF010000092.1 GCA_031255075.1 Bifidobacteriaceae bacterium
GCTGGCCGGGCCAGGCAGCTCAGCCGATTTGGCTTGTCACCGCTGCCGGGCCCGGGCCTGGCGGTCCGCCTATTTGCCCGGCGGCCGGCCCGATTTCACATTTGTGAGTGTTTCTGGCAGTATGTAGCGGTTGCTTTGCGAACGTGGGGCAACCAAGTGGGGCGCCCATGCCCTCCTCGGCGTGGGACGGCCCAAGACCGTTCCCTTCAATCTTGCGAGTCGGGCAGAGCCTTGAGCGAGGCGCGCGACACGCCCGAGCGCGGGGTGCGGTGAAACCAACAGCGTAAGGGAGATAGGCACGTCATGGCTGGACAGAAGATCCGGATACGGCTCAAGTCGTATGACCACCAGGTCATCGACTCGTCGGCGCGCAAGATTGTGGAAACAGTCAGCCGAGCCGGCGCCACCGTTGTGGGCCCGGTGCCACTCCCCACGGAGAAGAACGTGTACTGCGTGATCCGTTCGCCCCACAAGTACAAGGACAGCCGCGAACACTTCGAGATGCGAACCCACAAGCGGCTGATAGACATCATTGACCCCACGCCCAAGGCGGTGGACAGCCTGATGCGGTTGGACCTGCCCGCGGACGTCAACATTGAGATCAAGCTGTAGGCGCGGCTGGCGAGGCAGAAGGACCAAGAGAACATGACTACCGTTTCGCTAAAAGTGCGGCCCAAGGCGGCGCTGCTCGGCGTAAAGCTGGGCATGACGCAAGCCTGGGACGCGCAAGGCAGAGTGGTGCCGCTGACCGTTGTTGAGGTCGGCACCAACGTGGTGACCCAAGTCCGGACCGAGGAAGTTGATGGCTACAGCTCGGTCCAACTGGGCTACGGGGCAGTTGACCCGCGGCGTGTCAACCAACCGATGACCGGCCACTTTGAGAAGGCCGGCGTAACTCCCCGGCGCCATCTGGTGGAAGTCCGGCTGGCTGATTCGGAAACCTATCAACCCGGCCAGGAACTCAAGGCCGATGTCTTTGAGGCTGGTGAGCTGGTTGATGTCAGCGGAACCACCAAAGGCAAAGGCACCGCCGGTGTGATGAAGCGTCACGGCTTTGCCGGTGTGAGCGCTTCCCACGGCGCCCACCGCAACCACCGCAAGCCCGGTTCGATTGGCGCTTGCGCCACTCCGGCCCGGGTGCTCAAGGGCATGCGCATGGCCGGCCGCATGGGCCACGCCCGGCACACCACCTTGAACCTGCAAATCCACGCCGTGGACCTGGAAAAGGGTCTGATCCTGATCAAAGGCGCCATTCCCGGCCCCAAGGGCGGCCTGGTGACAGTGCGCAGCGCGGTGAAAGGAGACTGAACCAGATGCCTGTTCTTGAGATTGTCACCGCCAGCGGTAAGCAAGCCGGTTCGGTCCAGTTGCCGGATGAGGTGTTCGCCGCCAAAATCAACGTGCCGCTGATCCACCAAGTCGTGGTGGCCCAGTTGGCAGCCGCCCGCCAAGGCACCCACTCCACCAAGACTCGCGGTGAAGTCCGCGGCGGTGGTCGCAAGCCTTACCGTCAGAAGGGCACCGGCCGGGCCCGCCAAGGCTCCACCAGAGCCCCCCAATTTGTTGGGGGCGGCACTGTGCACGGCCCCAAGCCGCGCGATTATTCGCAGCGCACGCCGAAGAAGATGAAGCAGGCCGCTCTGCGCGGGGCGTTGAGTGACCGGGCCGCTCACGACCGGATCCATGTGATCACTGGTTTTTCGACTTCGGATTCGCCGTCCACCAAGTCCGCAGCTTCGGTCCTGAACCAGCTGACGGACCGCCGCCGTGTTCTGGTGGTGGCGCCTGCTGAGGATTATCTGACCTGGTTGTCGCTGCGGAACCTGCCGCAGGTTCACCTGCTGACGCCCGGCCAGTTGAACACCTATGACGTGATGGTGTCAGACGACGTGGTCTTCACTCAGACCGCTTTGGTGGAGTTCTTGGGTGACGCCTACCAAGAGGTAGCGGCCGATGCCGCGCCCAAGGCCGCCAAGAAGGCCACCAAGAAGGCCGCAGCCACCAGCGAAGAAAGCTCCGAAGCCGCCAAGCCGGCCAAGAAGAAGACCGCTGACAAGGCAGAGGCTGCCGACAAGACCACCGAGGCCAAGGCGGCCAAGACCACCAAGGCTGAGAAGGCCGCCAAAGACGCCAAGGCCGATAAGCCGGCCAAGGCTGACAAAACCGACAAAGCGGCCAAGGCTGACAAGCCTGCCAAGAAGGCCGCCAAGCCGGCAGCCGCCAAGGACGCGGATGAAGCCGCCGAATCAAGCGAGGAGGAGGCCAAGTGAGCAAGCCGGTCATGCCGAAGAACCCCCGCGATGTGATCATCAAGCCGGTGGTTTCAGAGAAGAGCTACGGGCTGATTGACGAAGGCAAGTACACCTTCATCGTGGACCCAGGGGCCAACAAGACCGAGATCCGGATCGCCGTTGAAAAGATCTTCGGCGTCAAGGTAGGCAAGGTCAACACACTCAACCGGCCGGGCAAGGCCAAGCGGACCCGCTACGGCTGGGGCCGGCGCAAGGCCACAAAACGAGCCATTGTCACAGTGACCGAAGGCAGCATCGACATATTCGGCGCGCCGCTGTCTTGATGGTGAAGGGATTGAACTGAGATGGGCATTAGGAAGTACTCGCCAACTACGCCGGGCAGGCGTGGCTCCTCGGTCTCGGACTTTTCTGAGATCACACGCTCCACACCGGAAAAGTCGTTGGTCAGGCCGCTCACCAAGAGCGGCGGGCGCAACGCCCAAGGGCGGATCACCTCGCGGCATCGTGGGGGTGGCCATAAGCGTGCCTACCGGGTGATCGATTTCCGTCGCCACGACAAAGACGGTGTGCCGGCCAAGGTTGCCCACATCGAATACGATCCGAACCGCACCGCCCGGATCGCCTTGCTGCATTACGCGGACGGCACCAAGCGGTACATTTTGGCGCCCAACCGTTTGAACCAGGGTGACCGGATCGAAGCCGGCCCATCAGCGGACATCAAGCCCGGCAACAACCTGCCGATGCGCAACATCCCGCTAGGCACCGTGATCCACGCCGTGGAACTCCAACCTGGCGGCGGCGCCAAACTGGCCCGCAGCGCCGGCGCCTCGGTGCAGCTGGTCGCCAAAGAGGGCCGGTTTGCCCAGCTGCGCTTGCCGTCTGGCGAGATTCGCAACGTTGACATCCGCTGCCGCGCCACCATTGGCGAAGTGGGCAACTCCGAGCAATCCAACATCAACTGGGGCAAAGCCGGCCGGATGCGCTGGAAGGGGCGCCGGCCGCATGTCCGCGGTGTGGCGATGAACCCGGTGGACCATCCCCATGGCGGCGGCGAAGGCAAGACCTCTGGTGGCCGTCACCCGGTCAGCCCCTGGGGCAAGCCGGAAGGACGTACCCGTAAACCAGGCCGGCCCAGCGACAAACTGATTGTGCGCCGCCGGCGGACCGGGAAGAAGCGGTGATCTTTATGCGGACTGATAGGGAGAAATAGACTATGCCTCGCAGCCTGAAGAAGGGCCCGTTTGTGGACGCCCACCTGCAGAAAAAGGTGGATGAGCACAACGCCAAGGGACTCAAGACAGTGATCAAGACCTGGTCCCGCCGGTCCATGATCACCCCAGACTTCCTGGGCCTGACCTTTGCGGTTCATGATGGCCGCAAGCATGTGCCGGTCTTTGTGACCGAGTCCATGGTTGGCCACAAGCTGGGCGAGTTTGCGCCCACCCGCACGTTCCGCGGCCATGAGAAAGATGACAAGAAGGGGCGCCGTCGCTGATGAGCAAGGTTTCCAAGCAGGTTTTGGACCTGTCCCTGGGGCGGGCATCCGCCCGCCGGGTGCGGGTCACGCCAATGAAAGCCAGGCGCATGGTGGATCTGGTTCGCGGCATGTATGCCGATGACGCCATCACCACTTTGAAGTTCGCGCCCCAACGGGCTTCGGAGCCCGTCCAAAAGACGGTCCAGTCCGCCGTTCAGTCCATCCTTGACAAGCGCGAACGTGAAGGCCTGGCAGTTGACCGGCGGTCGCTGTACGTGGCCGAAGCCTATGTCGATGAGGGACCAACCATGAAGCGGTTCCGTCCCCGGGCCAAGGGCCGGGCAGCCCGCATTCTGAAGCGGACCAGCCACATCACCATTGTGGTTCGCCAAGCGGAAGCAGATGGCGACAAGAAGATTCGGCGCTTGGCTGGCGTTTCTAGACAGTCGGCCGCCAGGGGAGGGAGACGCTAGTGGGGCAGAAAGTCAATCCGCTCGGTTTCCGGTTGGGTATCACCACGGATCACCGCTCAAGGTGGTTTGCTGATTCGACCAAGCCGGGCCAGCGTTACAGGGACTACGTCCGCGAAGATGTCCAGATCAGGCGCCTGATGGCGACCGGCCTGGAACGCGCCGGCATTGCCAAGGTGGAGATTGAACGGTCACGGGACCGGGTCCGGATCGACATCCACACCGCCCGCCCGGGCATTGTGATTGGCCGCCGTGGCGCCGAGGCGGACCGCATCCGCGGCGAATTGGAGAAGCTGACCGGCAAGCAGGTTCAGTTGAACATCCTTGAGGTCAAGAACCCTGAGATCAACGCCCAGTTGGTGGCTCAAGGCATTGCCGAGCAGTTGGCCAGCCGGGTGTCATTCCGCCGGGCCATGCGCAAAGGGCTGCAATCAGCCCTGCGGGCCGGTGCCAAAGGCGTGCGGGTGCAGTGCTCCGGCCGTCTGGGCGGCGCCGAAATGTCCCGCTCCGAGTTTTACCGCGAAGGCCGGGTGCCGCTGCATACCCTGCGGGCCAACATTGACTACGGCCTGTTTGAGGCCCGTACCACCTTTGGGCGGATTGGTGTCAAAGTGTGGATCTATCGCGGCGACATGACTGAGAAAGAGTTCGCCCGCCAGCAGGCCACCCAACCGCGGCCCAGCCGTGGCGGACGCTCCGACCGGGCCGAACGGCCCCGTGGCCGCCGTCAAGACGGCGGCGGGCGTGGCGCTGAGGCAGCCCCGGTGAGTCAAGGAACGGAGGCCTGATCGGGATGCTTATTCCCAGGCGGATCAAGCACCGCAAACAGCATCACCCGAAGCGTTCGGGTGCCGCCAAAGGTGGCACCACCATTGCCTTCGGTGACTATGGCATCCAAGCTTTGGAGCCTGCCTATCTGACAAACCGTCAAATTGAGGCGGCCCGTATCGCCATGACCCGTCACGTCAAGCGTGGCGGCAAAGTCTGGATCAACGTTTTCCCGGACCGGCCGTTGACCAAGAAGCCGGCCGAAACCCGGATGGGTTCCGGCAAAGGCTCCCCCGAATGGTGGATCGCCAACATCAAGCCTGGCCGGGTGGTCTTTGAACTGGCCGGCGTTCCTGAGCCGTTGGCTCGCGAAGCCATGACCAGGGCCATGCACAAGCTTCCAATGAAGTGCCGTTTTATCCGCCGAGAGGGTGGTGACTGATATGGCAGTTGGATCAAAGGATCTGATGCCCACCCAGTTGGACCTGCTGGACGACGAACGTCTGATGGCAGAACTGGGCCGGGCCAAAGAAGAACTGTTCAACCTGCGGTTCGCCTCGGCGACGGGCCAACTCGAATCCCACGGCCGGTTGAAGGCCGTCCGGCGCGACATCGCCCGGATCTACACCGTTCTGCGCGAACGGGAGCTGGGTATTCGGACCGCTCCGACGGCCAACGTGGACGCGTCTGATGACGCCAAACCGAAGGGCCGTAAGGCACGTAAGGCGAAGCAAGCCGAAAAGGCGGCCCAGGCTGATCAAGACACGGCCGCCGAGACCAGCGAGGCTGAGGAGGCTGAGAACGAATGACACAGGGGCTAAATGAGGCCACACCGCGCACGTCACATCGCAAGACCAGGCGCGGTTTGGTGATCAGCGACAAGATGGCCAAGACCGTCGTGGTACGGCTCGAGGACCGGGTCAAGCATCCGCTCTACGGCAAGGTCATGACGCATGTGTCCAAGGTCAAAGCCCATGATGAGGCTGAAACCGCCGGCGTGGGCGATCTGGTTCTGATCATGGAGACCCGGCCGCTCAGCGCCACCAAGCGCTGGCGGGTGGTCGAAATCCTGGAGAAGGCGAAGTAGAGCACCATGATTCAACAAGAAACACGCTTGCGGGTCGCGGACAACACCGGTGCCAAAGAGATCCTCTGCATCCGGGTGCTCGGTGGTTCCGGCCGCCGCTACGCCTCGATCGGGGACACCATTGTGGCCACTGTCAAAGACGCCATCCCGGGCGGCAACGTCAAGAAGGGTGATGTGGTCAAGGCCGTGGTGGTGCGAGTCGCCAAGGAACGCCGCCGCCCAGACGGCAGCTACATCCGCTTCGATGAGAACGCGGCGGTCATCTTGAAGAGCGATGGCGAACCGCGCGGCACCCGCATCTTTGGCCCAGTCGGCCGGGAACTGCGGGACAAGAAGTTCATGAAGATCATTTCTTTGGCGCCGGAGGTTCTCTAGATGCCGGCTTTGAGATGTGTTGGCCGGGGCGTTCGCCCCAGCCAGATTGTTGTGGAGGTGAGGTAGCCCATGGCGAAGATCAAGAAGGGTGACCTGGTGCAGGTCATTTCCGGCCGCGACCGCGGCAAACAAGGTCGCGTCCTGGCGGTGGCCAATGACCGGCTGATTGTTGAAGGTGTCCAGCGGGTGACCAAGCACACCAAAGTTGGTCAGTCGGCTCGCGGCGCCAAGACCGGCGGCATCGAAACCGTTGAAGCGCCCATCCACATCTCCAACGTGCAGGTGGTGGACCCGGAAACGAAGAAGCCAACCCGGGTGGGCCATCGCATCGAAACCGTTGAGCGTAACGGCCGCACCCGCCAGGTCCGGGTCCGCTACGCGAAGAAGTCCGGGAAGGAGCTGTAGCCATGGCAGACAAGGACCCAGCCGCTCAGCCTGAAGCAGCTGACAAGCCGGCCGCCAAAGACGCCAAGCAGGCGCCGGCCAAAGCTGAATCAACCGCCGCGGAAGGTACGGCGAAGAAGGCCCCGGCCAAGAAGGCTCCCTCCAAAGCCGGAGACAAGCCTGCCAAGGAAGCAGCCGCCAAGAAGGACTCCGCCAAGGCTGAGCCCGCCAAGAAGGCTGCCGATGCCGCGCCGGCCCAACCCCGCACGCTGCCCCGCTTGAAGCAGCGTTACCGCGCGGAGATTGTGCCGGCGATGCGGGAACAGTTCGAGTTGCGGAACGTCAACCAGGTGCCCACGCTGACCAAGATTGTGGTCAACATGGGCGTTGGCGAGGCCGCCAAAGACTCCAAACTGATCGATGGCGCCGTTGGCGACCTGACCTTGATCACCGGCCAAAAGCCGATTGTGACCAAGGCCCGCAAATCGATCGCCCAGTTCAAGTTGCGTGAAGGTATGCCGATTGGCGCTCACGTGACCCTGCGGGGTGACCGGATGTGGGAGTTCTTGGACCGGCTGCTGACCATAGCCCTGCCGCGTATCCGCGACTTCCGGGGCCTGTCAGACCGCCAGTTTGACGGTCGTGGCAACTACACCTTTGGTCTCACCGAACAGTCCATGTTCCATGAGATTGACCAA